>CAZPQA010000028.1:0-2234 GCA_964588535.1 uncultured Desulfobacteraceae bacterium | reverse complement strand
TCACTTTCCACTTCAATGGTCCCCCGGTGCCGCGTCACGATCCCGTATACCACCGAGAGTCCCAGGCCAACGCCCTTTCCTTCCTCTTTGGTGGTAAAAAACGGTTCAAAAATATCTTTCAAGTGCTTTTTTTGAATGCCACACCCCGTATCGGAAATCTTGATTTCCATGGTACGCTCCCCTGTGGAACGTTTCGCCGCCATGGTCAAGACACCACCCCCGGCCATGGCTTCCGACGCGTTTCCAACAACATTTAAAAGGGCCTGCTGGATCTGTTTAAAATCACATTGTACCTCTGGGAGATCCGCGTTAATGTGTTTGACCACCTTGACGTCCTTCATCCCCAGATCGTGGGACAGCAAGGTCAGGGTCCGGTCCACAATTTCTTTGATGTTCTTGTTTTCGATATTGATCTTGGACTGGCGGGAAAACGCCAGAAGATTCTTTACAATTTCACCACACCGCGCCGTTTCGGACTCCATGATGCTCAGGTATCGTGCGATATCATCTTCTCTTTCCGGTGTGAGACGTCCGGTTCGATTCTGCTTGATCATGAGGCGGTTATAGGTCAGCACTGCCGCCAGGGGATTGTTGATCTCGTGAGCAATGGTGGCGGATAATTTACCTAGGGATGCGAGTTTTTCCTGAGCAATGACCTGCTCCTGGGCCTCCTTGAGCTCCTGATACGCTTTTTTCAGGTTTTCATAAAGGGCCGCATTTTCCACCGCCACCCCGATCTGGTTACCAATAGCCGATAGGAACTCCAGGTAATCATTGGACAAATCAAAAGTAGATTGGCTGGTAATCACCATGGCCCCCACCGGTTCACCCTTTGAAACCAGCGGCACATAGATGGCGGACTGAATTCCTTCCTCAACCAACAGATCGGCATAGGGGTCATTCTGCAGATCCGACAAATCATTTAACACTTTTGTTTCCGACGTCATAAAACTCCTGCCCAGAAGGCCCCGTCCCACCTCACGGGTTTTAATGCGCCCATTTTCCAAAAATCGCGAAGACAGGCCTCTGCTGGCCAACAAATCCAACGTCTGCTTTTTCTTGTTAAGACGATAAATCCTGATACTTACGGACTCAAGAATCCCCAGAATTTTTTCAATGGTGTTGCTGACAATTTCATCAAGATCCAGACTGCTGCCAATCGCCATGGATGTGGCATTCAGCATGGCCAGCCATTTGTTGCGCCATTCGATCTGCTCCTGGGCCTTTTTCCTTTTGCTCATATCCCGAATGATGAAGACATAACCGGTAATCTGCCCCACCCCGTCCAGTGTGACATTGGCTGTCAAAAGCCCGTAGAAGACAGAACCGTCTTTTCGCAGCAGGGGCGCTTCAAAACCGGTTACAAAGCCGTCTCGAGACAATTTCTTCTGAAATTGGTAAAGGTCGTCGTCATGCTTGAAAAATCCCGTTACCGAGGTAATCTTCAGCAATTCCTCCCGTTTGGAAAACCCCAGGATATCGATACCCGCCTGATTCACTTCCAGGATGCCCCCTTTTGGATCCGTCAACATGAGAGCGTCACCCGAACGTTCAAAAATCGTTCGGTATTTCTCCTCCGATTGCCGCAGGCTATTCATCCGATCTATTATAACCTGTTCAAGGTTACCCGTCAGCTGAGACAGTTCCTTCTTCAGATTTCTGTTTTCGGTAATGTCGACGGCTGTTTCCAACACGTAGGTAACCTTGTCACGGACAACCTTGACCGGCGTGGTCCGGAGCAGCATTTGCGCTTTTTTTCCGTCTTTCATCACAACCGTTTCTTCACGCTGGTGGCTTTTTCCGTCCTGAAATGATCTTTCAACGATACAATTCTCGCATTTGAAATCACTTTTCTTCCAGGCTTGATAACAGAAACCTTTCGGATGCCCGCCGAATTGCTCCTTGAACAAATCGTTGGCCATAACGATCTCAAAATTCTTGTTGATGGCAACAACATATTCCGTCACATTTTGAAAAAAAGACTGGTACTTTTCATCCGTTATGGTCTCATGCGTATCCACCAGAATCCCCTCGCGGCCGCTGATCATTTATGGTCGTTCTTTTAACTAATGCACCCATGATTTGCCCACGTTCTATTCTCCACGAAACAACATGAAATAAACAATACATCTTAAATTAGAGCACAAAAACACTTGCCATTCAAGCAAACAGATGTCAAGGGGTGTAATCAAAAGTGTTAGCTGCCAAAAGGCCTCTTAGTTCATGTTGTCCCA
>CAZPQA010000027.1:0-34864 GCA_964588535.1 uncultured Desulfobacteraceae bacterium | reverse complement strand
TTCCAGCAGTACCGGGCTCATCAACAGCGGTTGTCTGGGTCAGGTGCCTGAAATCTTGGATGGGGATTTCCCCCACACCCAACGGGGCTGCGATGCCCAGGCATGGGGCGTCAGTGAACTGTTGAGAGTCTGGAAGAAACTGGGCGGTTAGCATGAAGAAGAGAAGAGAGATTTTGGAAAACTCAGGCTTTGATCATCGTTTAGGTGACGCATGAACACACCCTCAAATGATCCATGCCATAACTGTGGAATCTGTTGTTTGGCTTTTTCACTTCCACCCTTCGATGCCAACGAGTTGGTAAAGGCGTCAGATGCACTCCTTCAACAAGTTGACGCCTACGCTCGCAGTGCCCGTTATCGGAATTCCAATCCCTGTCTCTGGTTGGATCTGGATTCCGGAAAGTGCAGGCACTACAAATTTCGGCCAGTTCTTTGTCGATGGTTCGAGCCAGGGTGTCAGGCATGCGACAATCTCCGTGTCAAAGCCGGTCTTCCCAGCTTGCAGAAGGATAAGGGGGATGGGGATGGGTAAGGCGGACATCTCAACTTTTAAACGTCATTGTTTCATAGCGGTATATGAATCCATATAACACCTAGAGGTTGAAAAAATGAAAAAAATATTTGATGGTAAAAAGGCAGCGAAATTGGGCACTGAAAAGAATCCCGCTATTGTGAATGTACAAACAGAAAAAAGAGTGAAAGAATTAGAATCAGTATTTGATGAAAACGGCTGGAAATATACAATTGGATTGGAGCCAGATAAACCTGAGAATATTAACGCCTTGGACATATTGTTGAATCCAATAAAAACAAAGATTGCTGAAAAGAAAGTGGGACGCAATGAACCCTGTCCATGTGGAAGCGGTAAAAAGTATAAAAAATGCTGCGGAAACTAATCTTTCTTACAGTATAAAAAATTAACCTGCACATCCACCGGCTGCAAGCGGACGCGCGAACTGCCGCACGCGGTTGAGCTGGGGCGTCAAGGATGGAGATTCCTTATGAATTATTTTCAAACCTTTCAGGTGTTGCCCAATATACCTAGAACCCTTTCTTTTCTGGAGGTGCTGTCGGGAAATTACTGGTGGAGCTGGGAGCTGGACGCCGAACAACTTTTTCGCCGCATTGACCGGGAGCTCTGGGAAAATTCAGGTCGAAACCCGGTTCTGCTGCTGGCCAATGTTTCTCAGAAACGGCTTGAAGAGCTGTCAGCGGATCCCGGTTTTCTGGATCACCAGGCCCGTGTAAAGGCGCTTTTTGAGGCCAGGATAAACGCACCGTTTCCAGATGCTCATAAAGCGGCATATGACCGTGAAGGTGCCATTGCCTACTTTTCCATGGAGTTCGGGATCCACGAATCCCTTCCCATTTTTGCAGGGGGCTTAGGGATTCTTGCAGGCGATCATCTCAAGGCGGCTTCCACCCTGGGGCTTCCCCTGGTGGGGGTGGGTCTTTTCTACCGCCAGGGGTATTTTCATCAGCGCATCAACAAGGACGGCTGGCAGCAGGAGGAGTATCCCGAGACGGACATTTATCATCTCCCTTTTGAAAAAATTCGCGATGATCAAGACCGCGAAATCCACATCACCATACCCGGACCGGCGGAAGACATAAAGGCTATGATCTGGAAGGTTTCCGTGGGGCGCATTCCGCTTTATCTGCTGGATACCAACCTCCGGGAAAATCCACCCCATATTCGCGAAATAACCGCAAGGTTGTATGAATCCGATCCAGCACGTCGCCTTGCACAGGAAATTCTGCTGGGGGTCGGCGGGGTACAGGCCCTGAAAGCCATGGGGATTAACCCACGAGTTTTTCACATGAATGAGGGGCACCCGGTATTTTCATGTCTGGAAAGGCTGGCCCAGACCATGGAGATGGCAGGCGTTGATCTCCGCACGGCCAGGGAAATTATTCCCCGCACAACGGTCTTTACGACCCACACGCCGGTTCCCGCGGGCCATGATGAATTTTCTCCGGAGCAAGTGAAACCCTACCTGTACCCGTTTGGGGGCCGACTGGGGGTTTCCGTGGACGAAATTGTGTCCTGGGGCCAACACGCAGGCGCCGATGAGAACAGCAAGCTGAGTATGTTTGTTCTGGGTTTAAGAATGAGCCAGTATTTAAACGGCGTAAGCGAACTTCATGGTCGGGTGGCCCGCCGCATGTGGAAAAACGTGTGGCCCGGTCGGCCGGAGGGGGAGATCCCCATCGGTCATGTGACAAACGGCATTCATATCCCCTCTTTTGTATCCCGGGATAACGCCATGTTTTTTCAGAATCGACTGGGTGTTAACTGGCACCGCAATTCATGGAGAAGGGAGAGCCTGAAGGAAATTGACGCCATCAATGATGTGGATCTGTGGGAAGCGCACAAACGGAGCCGAAACCGCCTTATCCAATATTGCAGGCACCTGTTGAAAAAGCAGTGCGAGCGACGAAATGCCCCCAAAAATGTCGTGGAAGCAGCGGAATCGTCTTTAGACGAGGATGTGCTCACCATCGCGTTTGCCCGCCGTTTTGCCACCTACAAACGGGCCAACCTGCTGCTTCGGGACCTGGATCGCTTGGATGAAATTCTCAGCAACCAAGACCGCCCGGTGCAGATTATTTATGCGGGGAAAGCCCATCCCACAGACGAAGAGGGTAAGGGCCTGATCCGGCATATTTTCAAGCACGCGGCCGATGAGCGGTTGCGCCACAAAATCATCCTTCTGGAAGACTATGATATTCATATGGCCAGGCTTCTGGTTCAGGGGGCGGATGTGTGGCTCAATACGCCGAGGCGACCTCTGGAAGCCTGCGGCACGTCCGGAATGAAAGCGGCCGTAAACGGTGTTCTCAACGTGAGTATCCTGGATGGCTGGTGGTGCGAAGGGTACACGGAGGAAACCGGTTGGGCCATCGGAAAAGGAGAGGACTATGATGCCCATTCCGATTCCGATCTTGTGGACAGCCATGCCCTCTACAATGTTCTTGAAAATGAAGTGATCCCCTGTTTTTATGACAGAGAAGGTGGTCCGGCCCCGCTTCGGTGGGTCAAGATGATGAAAGCATCCATGAAAATGATTCTGTCGGACTTTTCAAGCCTCCGAATGGTAGAGGAGTATGAAAAGCGGTTTTATGCTCAAGCATCCCGGAGATATGGTGAACTGATGGAAGACCATGGGGCGGGGGCCAAGAAAATGGCAGCGCTTCGCGAACGGTATCGATCAAGGTGGGGCGATATTTCCATTTCACCCCCCATGTGCGAAAGGGTTGGTACCAAACCGGTCCGCGTGGGAGAGGTGTTTCCCGTAACCGCCATGGTTGACCTGGGGGATTTGAAGCCAGAAGAAGTCCATGTGGAACTCTATCATGGCAGTGTCCAATCCCTTGACACCATTTACGAGAGCCATACCGAATTAATGACGGTCAGAGAAGACAAAGGCGATGGAACGTATTTGTATGCCTGTAATTTAACCTGTACCTCGTCGGGTCAGTACGGATTTTCGGCCAGAGTGACGCCTCGAGGGGATGCGCTCATCAAAGGTACGCCCGGTTTTGTGACTTGGGCAACGGCCGAAAAGGAGCAGTAGACGCCATGGGTACATTCCTGGCCAATCCCACCATCCTCTTGGTAACGCCTGAAGTCACCTACCTTCCCAAGGGAATGGGAGATATTGCCGACAATCTTTCCGCCAAGGCGGGGGGACTTGCCGATGTTTCGGCAACTCTCATCAGCGCTCTGTTTGAGCAGGGAGCCGATATTCATGTGGCCCTGCCCGATTACCGAAACATGTTCGGTGCAGGCATCGCCCCCCTTCAGATCAAGAAGCTGGACGCCATTCGGCGTAAAATGCCCGCCGAGCGGATTCATCTGGCCGAAGACCGGGCCTTTTTTTATCTGAATCAGGTGTATTCCAATTACGGGAATGAAAACGGCAAGATCTCTCTGGCATTCCAAAGAGAAGTTATCAACAATATCATCCCCCGGGTTCAGCCCGATCTGATCCACTGCAACGATTGGATGACCGGTCTGATTCCGGCCATGGCCCGTCAGCAGGAAATTCCCTGTCTGTTTACCATCCACAATATTCATACGGTGCAGCGTCCGCTGGATTATATTGAAGACCGGGGCATTGATGCGGCATCCTTCTGGCAGTACCTTTTCTATGACCATTATCCCTCAGGTTACGAACATGTTCGGGAAAACCATCTGGTTGATTTTCTGGTGAGCGGCGTTTTTGCCGCCCATTTTGTCAACACGGTGAGTGAGACATTTCTGGAGGAGATCGTCAGCGGGCAACATAATTTTGTAAAAGAATCCCTTCGAAGAGAGCTGGCCGGCAAATTTGAGGCGGGATGCGCCGCAGGCATTATCAACGCGCCGGATGCAACCTTTGACCCGGAATCGGACAGACGACTAAAATACAAATACGATGCGGATACCCATGTGGAGGGCAAAAGAGAGAACAAGAGAGCGCTGCAGAGCGCACTGGGGCTCATACAAGATGATAACGCCCCCCTCTTTTTCTGGCCTTCGCGATTGGACACGGTTCAAAAGGGCTGTCAGTTGCTGGCCCATATTCTATATGATGTGGTGAGCCGGTATTGGGATCAGAGTCTGCAGGTTGTGTTTGTGGCGGACGGCGAGTTCAAAAAACATTTCCGCGAGATCAACTGGTCCCATAATTTACTGGAACGGGTGGCCCTCTGTGATTTTGATGAAAACCTGTCCCACCTGGCCTATGGGGCATCGGACTTTGTGCTGATGCCGTCATTGTTTGAACCCTGCGGTCTTCCTCAGATGATCGGCCCCATCTACGGGTCCCTGCCGGTGGCCCGCGATACCGGCGGCATTCACGACACCGTGGTCCATATGGATGTGGCCCAGGAAAAGGGCAACGGATTCTTGTTTGAGACATTCGACCCGAACGGTCTGTCGTGGGCCATTGACCAGGCCATGGGGTTTTACAACCTTCCCATGAATGTGAAAAACAAAGAAATCACGCGGGTGATGCGTCAAAGCAAAGCCGCCTTTAACCATTCGGTCACGGCGCGCAGTTATATGGATCTGTACGAAAAAATGCTTGAGCGGCCTTTGATCAATGACTGAGAGAAACCGATTGCGGATTGCGGATTGCGGATTGCGGAATGATCCGTATCTCCGTCCTTATGAGAAAATGATTCGAGCCCGGGTGCAGCGCGTGGAAACCATGAAAGCCCGGCTGACCCACGACGGACGGACAAGCCTGGGGACTTTTGCGTCGGGCCACGAATTCTTTGGGCTCCATTTTCGCGAAAATCAATGGGTGTTCAGGGAATGGGCGCCCAATGCAAGGGCTATCTTCCTCGTGGGAGACATGACGGATTGGCGGGAAGCGAGGGCCTTTGAACTTGAAAGAATTGATGAAGAAGGCGTTTGGGAAATCAGGCTTTCCGCCCAAACCCTTACGCACGGCATGGTTTACAGGCTTCGGGTACACTGGGAGGGCGGGGAAGGGAACCGCATCCCCGCGTATGCCAGGCGCGTGGTACAGGATCCGGACTCTCTGATATTCAATGCCCAGGTGTGGTCGCCGCCAAACCCTCATGAGTGGAACCATACCGATTTTGTTTCTGAGCCCGACCCTCTTTTTGTCTATGAAGCCCATGTGGGCATGGCCCAGGAGGAAAAGAAAACCGGTTCATACCGGGAGTTTACGGAACACGTTTTGCCAAGGATTGTTGATGCGGGTTATGGCGCCCTGCAGCTCATGGGTATTCAGGAGCATCCCTATTATGCGTCATTCGGTTATCATGTTTCCAGTTTTTTTGCCGCATCTTCCCGGTTCGGTCCCCCTGAAGATTTAAAAGCATTGATTGATCAGGCCCATGGGTCGGGCCTGTCCGTTATCATGGACCTGGTCCATTCCCATGCGGTGGCCAACGAGGTGGAGGGCCTTAGCCGTTTTGACGGAACATTGTACCAGTATTTTCATGAGGGGCCCCGGGGGATCCACGAGGCCTGGGGGTCCCGCTGTTTTGACTACGGCAAGCCCCAGGTCCTGCATTTTCTCCTCTCCAACTGCCGATTCTGGCTGGATGAATATCATTTTGACGGATTCCGGTTTGACGGTATTACCAGCATGCTCTACCGCCATCATGGGTTGGGTAAAGCGTTTGGGTCCTACGATGACTATTTTGACGATCACGTGGACGAGGACGCGCTCACCTACCTGACCCTGGCCAATGAAGTGATTCATGACGTACGCGCAACCGCCGTCACCATTGCTGAAGACATCAGCGGCATGCCGGGCCTTGCCGCGCCCGGGGAAGAGGGGGGTACCGGATTTGATTATCGGCTGGCCATGGGGGTACCGGATTTCTGGATCAGAATCCTGAAAGAAAGACGCGATGAGGATTGGCCCCTGGGGGAGATGTGGTACGAATTGACCAATCGAAGGGCGGATGAAAAAAGTATCGGCTATGCTGAAAGCCATGACCAGGCACTGGTGGGGGATAAAACCCTGGCGCTGAGACTCATGGGACCGGACCTCTACCATCACATGCACATAAAAGAAGAGAGCCTGGCCGTGGACAGGGGGATGGCCCTTCACAAGCTGGTGCGGTTCATCACGCTGGCTACCGCCGGGAACGGCTATCTCAACTTTATGGGAAACGAATTCGGCCACCCGGACTGGATTGACTTTCCCCGTGAGGGCAACGGATGGTCTTATGAATATGCCCGGCGCCAGTGGGGTCTTTGCGACAATCCGGACCTCAGATATGGTTTTCTGGCCCGTTTTGATCGTCATATGATTGATCTGGCCCGACAGTACCGGCTACTTGAATTTTCTGGTCCCCATCTCATCAGGGAGCATTCTGAACACAAGGTTCTGGCGTTTGAGCGGGGAGGGCTGATTTTCGTGTTCAATTTTCACCCGACATCTTCCCACAATGACTATTCCATAGAAGTGCGCCAGGGTGAGTATCAGATGATTATGGACAGCGATGCCCTGGAATATGGCGGGCACGGCCGACTGCAGAGAGACCAGCGGCATTTCACCGCCCCAGCTCTCAGTCTCTCGGCTCTCAGTCTCCCGGCTCTCAGTCTCTATCTTCCCACCCGTACCGCCCTGGTACTTGCGTCTGTGGACAATGGCATTGACACAAAAGGGCCTGAAGCCTATACTCATCCGGAAGCGTAGATTTTTGACAATTTGGGGGCATTATAACGAAAGGACATGAGGAAATGACGAACGAAGACATCATGCCTGTGGGCGAGCGGATGAAAAAGGCCCGTCAGGAAAAGGGACTTGACCTTGACGAACTGGCAGGTCGGGTCGGTTGTTCAGGCGAGTACCTGCAATGGGTCGAGGATGGGCAGGTGGAACCGCCCGTGGCCCTTCTGCTGCAGATAGCCAAAAGCATGAACCTAGATTCGGGAACGTTCCTTACGGTGGATGATTCGCCTGAAAGACGTCTGGATGAGTCTGCCAAACGGACCAAAGAGTATTCGTACCGAACCCTCACGCCACCCGAAGCGGATAAGCACCTGATGGCTTTTTCCGTCACCATTCCCCCCAGAACGGGGCACGAAGGGGTGGGTTATAAACATGAGGGCGAGGAGTTTGTTTATGTTGTTTCAGGAGAAGTGGAACTTCTCGTGGATACGGAAAAATACCGTCTGGGCGAAAAAGAATCCCATCGTTTCAACGCCAATGTGGATCACCACCTGTCCAATCCGAGTGATGAGGCGGTTGAGTTACTGGTGATCCTCTATGTGCCCTGACGCGGCTATTCGATTTATCCTGACGCCAGATATTGGTTGATGCTCTCCGAAAGGGTATCGAATGTTTCCGTGAATCTGTTTTTTTCGGTTTCCAGAAGGGTCACCCGGAATCCCTGCAGTTCAGAACTGAAAGAGGTCAGGGGAACGACGCAGATGCCGGTGGCGCCCAGCAGATAATAGACAAAACGCTTGTCCAGCTGCATTTTTTCGTCTTCTGCGGTTAAGCTTTCTATGAGCTTGCGGGCTTCGGGATTGGCAATGGCCAATTTTTGTTTTCGGTTTATCATTCCTTCTTCAAAAACCACGGTCATATAAAAAGCGCCATTGGTCTGGTTGACCATGACGCCGGGGATCCCGTTCAATTTTTTGTAACCGATTTCAGAGAAATG
The DNA here is from genome assembly GCA_964588535.1 of uncultured Desulfobacteraceae bacterium. Classification (GTDB taxonomy): domain Bacteria; phylum Desulfobacterota; class DSM-4660; order Desulfatiglandales; family Desulfatiglandaceae; genus NaphS2. The sequence goes on along the minus strand of CAZPQA010000027.1, from coordinate 26,719 downwards.
TTCATAGCGTTTGCGGCGTTTCATGAGGTGATCCGCGTAGGCAGGGTGTTCAAAAACCCTGGGGATGGCCTTTTGCGGAAGCGTTGTGGAACATACCTCAACCATTTTCGCGTTGATGATGCTTTTGACGTAGTTGGCGAACATGGGGTCTCGATCCGCGTTATAAACCTCAATCCATCCGCAACGACTTCCCGGCCAAGGAAGCTCCTTGGAAATGCCTTTCATGGAAATGGCAGGCACATCGCCGATAACCTCCGACAGAGATTTGCCTTTATGACCGTTATAGGCGAGATTCAGATAGATTTCGTCCGCGATGATAAAAAGATCAAAATCCCGCGCAATGGAAACGATCTCTTCCAGCATGCTCTGCGGGTACACCATTCCCGTGGGATTGTCGGGATTAATGATCAGGATCCCAGCCACTGCGGGGTTGTATTTGACCCGTCGCCTCAATTCCGCCACATCCGGGTACCACCGATTGTGTGGATCGAGAGGATAACACAAGGGAGGGGATCCTGCATGGGCGGCTTCCGAAGACGAGTGGGTCGTGTATGTGGGTGTTGGGGTGATCACACGTGCGGTACGACGCAGAAACCCATATACTTTGGTGATGGCATCGCCTAAACCGTTAAAGAAAATGATATCTTGTTCCTTCAGGTGAACGCCGCTTGTTCGGTTGGTCAGTGTGGCCAGGTATTTCCGCGTTTCCACATCGCCCAAAGTGGCGCTGTAGGCGTACGAATCGTCCTCCATGGCCAGATCCGCAATGATGCTTTTCAGCCACCCGGGTATTTTTTCACCCTTTGCCACAGGGTCTCCAATGTTTTCCAGGGTGATTTCCATGCCCATGCTGTTCAGCTTTTCAACCAACAGCATGATCTCTCGAATTTCATAGGTCAGTTCGCCTGCGCCCATGTGAACAATGTCGGTTCGCATAAATGATTTCTCCTTCCGCTAAAAAAAGGGGCCACAAAAAAAGGGCTGCAAATTCAAGCAGCCCCTCAAGAAAAAGGCTGCGAGTCGCCCGCAGCCCTGGTTGGTTTTGTTGATGGTTTATGCCATCGACGGTCCTCCCAGAACCACAGGCACGGCAGCGGCCGCAGCGGCTGATGCCGCCTCGTTGGACATGTGGAATCTACCGATGATCTGTTGGCTACGAAAAGAAGACACGCCGCTAATCCTTTCAAACTCTATAAAGCTCACCATGTTGGAGCGTCCCTTATGTCATGCTTTAGAAAACAATTCAAGGTTTTTTTTAGCGACAACGCACATTCTTGGTGAAAACGAATTGGCATTGGCTTTTTCATGAAGATAAGGTATGGATAGCGAGTTCCTCTCAAAGGTGAAAGGTGAAAGCTCAAAGCGTTTTCAGTTATGCCCTTTGAGCTTTCACCTTTGAGCTGTATAAGGAGACCGACACATGATCGAGGCAGAAGGAAAAATCTTTCAATGGGAAAGTCCCGAAAAAATCAGAGCCGATTTTCTGGAAACCTTTGATTTTGACAGTCCCCGTCAATACATTAAAACTGAAACCCGGGAGTTCATAGCAGCCTGTCCGTTCAGCGGCCTGCCCGATGTGGGTCGCCTGATCATCGAATACTACCCGGAAGGCGGCCGGTGCGTCGAACTGAAATCACTTAAATACTATACGGTCAGCTTTAAAAACGTAGGCCTTTTTCAGGAAGGCGTCACCAGACGGATTTATGACGATCTGAAGGCGGTTTTGAAAACCGAACGGTTGAAGGTCACCACAATTTATAACACAAGGGGTGGGTTCGATACCACCTGCATAGAAGGAAGCCTGTAAGCGAAAAGACCCTGGGAGAAGTTGTTTATGAATGCGTTTCTGATCATTATTCTGTTTATTCTCATTGGCGATTACGCTCTTGGCCTGGTAGTGGATACCCTCAATGTCAAGCACCTGAAAACCGATCTGCCCGGGGCCTTCTCTGGATATTACGACGGGGAAAAATACAGAAAATCGCAGCAATACCTCAAGGAAAACACCCGATTTGAACTGATCACCGGTTCCATCTCGACGCCTGCGGTTATTGCCTTTATTCTATTGGGAGGATTTAACTGGGTGGATCAGTGGTCCAGGAGTTTTCATTGGGGCCCCATCGCTACAGGTCTTATTTTTGCCGCCATTTTGCTGTTCGGGTCCCAGATACTGAGCCTGCCCTTTTCCATCTACGGCACATTTGTTATTGAGGAAAAATATGGATTCAACAAGACGACGCCCAAAACTTTTGTGCTGGACATTTTAAAGGGATGGGTGCTGGCGATTATTATCGGTGCCCCCGTGTTTTCAGCCATTTTGTGGTTCTTTGAGCAAACCGGCACCATGGCCTGGTTCTATTGCTGGGGGGCGCTCACCGTCATTCAGGTTTTTCTCATGTTCATCGCACCGGTGGTGATTATGCCCATTTTTAATAAATTTGTTCCTCTGGAGGAGGGAGAGTTGAAATCGGCCATTGAAGGCTATGCCAAAAAGCAGCAGTTTAAGATGAAAGGTGTTTTTTCCATGGACGGATCCAAACGCTCCACAAAATCAAATGCGTTTTTCACAGGATTTGGTCGTTTCAGGCGCATCGTGCTATTTGATACCCTTATTTCAAAACACACCACCGAGGAACTGGTTTCCATTCTGGCCCACGAAATGGGGCACTATAAAAAGAAGCATATCCTTAAATCGATTATCATTTCCGTTCTGTCAACCGGGCTCATGTTTTATATTCTCTCCATCTTCATGAATAATCCCGCCCTGTTTGCGGCATTTCAAATGGAGCATATCTCTATCTATGCGAGCCTGTTCTTTTTCGGGTTTCTTTATGCTCCCATCGAAATGATCCTCTCCATTTTCGGAAACATGTTATCCCGCCACCATGAATATGAAGCCGATGCGTGGGCAGTCAGAACCTATCAACGGCCCCAATCCATGATTGCGGCCCTTAAAAAGCTCAGTGTGGATAACCTCTCCAATCTGACGCCCCACCCCCTCAAAGTGTTTCTGTCCTACAGCCACCCGCCGGTTCTGGAACGTATCCGCGCCATTCAGGGTTTCAGGGGGAGCGCCAGATGAAGTCGATTCCTTTATTTCATGGCCTGTTCCACAGCCACGGCCACGGCCACGGAAGCCCCCACCATGGGGTTGTTTCCCATGCCGATGAAACCCATCATTTCAACGTGGGCGGGAACTGAGGAAGAGCCGGCGAACTGAGCATCGGAATGCATTCTGCCCATGGTATCGGTCATCCCGTAGGAGGCGGGGCCGGCGCCCATGTTGTCGGGATGAAGGGTTCGTCCCGTGCCCCCGCCGGAAGCCACGGAAAAGTATTTTTTGCCCTTCATCTGGCATTCTTTCTTGTACGTGCCGGCCACCGGATGCTGAAACCGGGTGGGGTTGGTGGAATTTCCCGTGATGGACACATCCACTCCCTCATGGTGGTTGATGGCCACCCCTTCCCGTACGTCATCGGCCCCGTAGCACTTCACCTTGGCCCGCTCTCCCTCTGAATAGGGAGTTTCCTTGACGATTTCAAGTGCACCGCTGTCATAGTCGAATTTTGTGATCACATGGGTAAACCCGTTGATGCGGGAAATAATGTGGGCCGCATCTTTCCCAAGGCCGTTTAAAATGACCCGCAAAGGGTCTTTACGGGCCTTGTTGGCGGATTTGGCAAGACCAATGGCCCCTTCGGCAGCGGCAAAAGACTCATGGCCCGCCACAAAAGCGAAGCATTGGGTTTTCTCTTTGAGCAGCATGGCCGCCAGGTTGCCATGTCCTAGGCCCACCTTCCGGTCGTCCGCAACGGAGCCGGGAATACAGAAGGTTTGCAAACCTAACCCAAGAGTTTCCGCGATATCATAAGCCCGCGTCTGCCCTTTTTTTATGGCGATGGCTGCCCCCAGCAGGTATGCCCAGCAGGCGTTTTCAAAACAGATGGGTTGAACATCTTTTACGGTCTGGTATACATCCAAGCCCCTTTCCTTGCAGATCGTTTCGGCCTCTTCTAGGGAGGCGATGTCATATTCTTCAAGAATGACGGTGATCTGTTTGATCCGTCTGTCATATCCTTCAAAAAGTGCCATTGTTTGATCCCCCTATTGGTGTCTCGGATTGATGGTTTGAACGGCATCCTGAAACCGGCCGTAGGTTCCGGTGGCCTTTTCGAGGGCCTCGCCCGCATCCACACCTTTTTCGATCAGATCCATCATGGTGCCCATCTGGATGAATTCGTACCCGATGATCTCATCGTTTTCGTCCAGGCCGATTCTTCGGACATACCCTTCGGCCATTTCAAGGTATCGAGCGCCCTTGGCATGGGTGCCGTACATGGTGCCCACGACGCTTCGAAAGCCTTTTCCCAGGTCTTCCAGTCCTGCGCCGATGGGAAGCCCCCCTTCGGAGAATGCCGTCTGGGTCCTTCCGTAAACAATCTGCAGAAAGAGTTCCCGCATGGCCACGTTGATGGCGTCGCACACGAGATCCGTGTTCAGGGCTTCAAGAATGGTTTTTCCCGGAAGAATTTCTGCCGCCATGGCCGCGGAATGGGTCATGCCCGTACATCCGAGGGTTTCCACCAGGGCTTCTTCAATGATACCGTTTTTCACATTCAGGGTCAGTTTGCTTGCCCCCTGCTGGGGTGCGCACCAACCGACCCCGTGGGTCAAACCGGAAATATCTTTAATCTCTTTGGCCTGAACCCATTTCCCTTCTTCGGGAATGGGTGCCGGGCCGTTCCTGGGCCCCTTGGCCACACAAACCATCCCCGCCACTTCCGATGTCATATTCATTTGAAAACCTCCTTCGTTTCTAAACCGTTCAGCAGACCTTTTTCCTTGACGTACAGGGATACTTTTTTATATTTTTTTATTTCGAAAAGCAACGTCTTATCATTTTTCTTCATGAATCCACCACCGGATAAGAGTGCGAAAGAGGAGCAACTCTTGAAAATGCCCATTGTACGTTTCAGAGAAACAGCGGCGCACAGGACCAGAACCGTCTTTAGAAAAAGAGGATCGCTTTTCCTGTTGTTGCTATGGCTTTTGGCGACCTGCGTTGGCATGGGAGGATGCGTGTCCCAGCATCCCAGTCATGTCCAGATGGATGGAAGACTATTCGTTGAGCCCATCCCCTCTTCACGGGTGTCCCTGTCGAATATCATAGTCAGGCAGGAAGGTGATGAACTGGTGATTATGGGGGAAGTACGTCGCCTCAACACGGGGTTTTCCGGCATCGGTCATGTGGATGTGGCTGTGGTTTCGCCCGGTGGGACGGTCATCAACCAGGCCCATGCCGCCTACACTCCCAAAATCCTGCCCAAGACCCCGGGGGCTAGAAAACACCGCCCGTCTCGCTTTGAGGTGCATCTGCGCTGTGTTCCCCCGAGAGGGAGCGTAGTCCGTATGGCATACCATGGCAAACCCGCTCAGGATGACCCCCTCACTGATTGTGAAGATAATTTTGCAGTGCCCCATGATCACGATCACGGTGGTTGAATAAGGAAACGGCATAATGCCATCCATTATTGACGAAGTCTTGGTGGTCGGACACCACGATCCGGATACGGATGCAGTCTGTTCGGCCCTTGCCTACGCCGCTTTCTATACCTGGCAAACCGGAGAAAAGGCGGTTGCCTGTCACCTGGATGAACTGAACCGGGAATCCGCCTGGCTCCTGGCCCACCTGGGCCTGCCGGCCCCGCGGGCTATCAAAGATGTTTACCTGCGGGTGCGGGATGTCATGATGACCGATGCGCCGAAACTTCGTCCGGATCAAACCCTGCGGGAAGCGGGTCTCATCATGCAGGGCCATGGTCTTGACGCGCTGCCGGTGGTGGATACGAAAGGTTGTTTCACCGCCATGCTGGCCCGGGGAAAACTGGCGGATCGCTATCTGGCCGAACTGCAGTTGCCCCGGCGGGTGGACCTGCCCCTGGCGCTCCTACGCCGCACCCTGGAGGCTGAACGGGTTGTCGGCCAGGATGCCTTGGTGGTCCGCGGTCGCGTGTGTATTGCCACCTTTTCCGAGGCACACGTCCCGAAACGCGTCGGTCTGGGTGATCTGGTGATCGTGGGCGATCAAGCGGATGTGCAGCGTGCCGCCATATCGGCGGGGGCAGGATGCCTTGTGGCCACGGACGGCGCATCCGTATGCCGTGAAGCCCGGGAAAAGGCCAAATCCAGCGGTGCAGTGATTTTCCGAACGCAGAAAACGACCTTTGCTGTTGCTCAGCTGATCCAGCAGAGTCTACCGCTGACCTGCGCCATGGATGAGAAATCCCCCCGAATTGGAGGGGGCGATCGGTTGGCTGACGGTTTTGAACAACTTCGTCAACATCGTCTGGCTGCCCTGCCAGTGATCGACAGCAGGGAAAAATACCAAGGTCTCCTGCTGCGCCGTCATCTGGCAGGCCAGAGCCGCAGGCGCGTGATCCTGACGGATCACAACCATGCGGATCAGGCTGCGGCGGGGGTTTCCGAAAGCGATATACTGGCCATCATCGATCATCACAACCTGGGCGGCCTGAGCACCCTGGCGCCACTTCGAATGCAGGTGGAGCCCCTCGGCTGCACCTGTACCTTGATCACCGAACAGTACCGGCGGCATCGCGCGCCGCTCACAAGACCCATGGCCGGGGCCATGCTGGGAGCCATCTTGTCCGATACGGTGGAATTTCGTTCTCCTACAACCACAGAGCGGGACCGAAAAGCCGCTAGATGGCTGGCCGAAAAGGCCGGGGAGGATATGGGCGTGCTGGCCCGCGCCCTGTTTCGAGCCCGGCTGCCCAGCCCATCTCCCCCGCCTCGCTGGTGGGTGCATCATGATTGGAAAATCTATCGATTCGGGGGAGAGGAGATCGGTATCGGGCAGACGGAGTTGACAGAGATTGAAAAATCCATGCCGCCCGTTAAGGCATTGCAAGATGAGCTCCATGCATCGGCAAAGGAGTCAGGTCTGTTTATGGCTTTTCTGGTAATGACCGACATTCTGGAAGAACGAAGCCTTTTGCTCGCCAATGATGAAAGAGGTCTGGAACTAGCAAGCCATGCTTTCAAAATATTACCCGATGATTCGGGTCTCCTGGCGTTGCCAGGGGTCATGAGTCGAAAAAAGCAGGTGGTGCCGACTGTGGCCGCGGCGCTGAAAGTAGCGCGCGCCGCGGCGAATTGAAGATTAAACCACCGTCAAATCAGGGATCGTCTTCTTCAACAGTCTGCATCTATGGGTGATGCCGGAATACACGCTGAGGATACGACGCAGCTTTATTTTCCGAGCCCGTTAATGGAGATCTCAGCTTCATCAAGGATATTGGGAACAATATCGGTCCAGCCCAGGGGCATGATGTGCACTCCATGGAATTTGTCCTTATGCTTTTTGATAAACCGGCCCATCATTTCAGCGGCTTTTTTCTTCCGATCGCCCTTATCCACCGAACCGATTTCATCGATCCATTCCTGAGGGACCGTGATTCCGGACACATTCTTGTTCATAAAATTTCCCATCTGGGGTGACTTGAGCAGAACCACGCCCAACTGAATCGGCCGGCCGAGCTTTTCGGCCTTTTCAATAAACTGGTCGACAATTTTATCGTCATAGACTGCCTGAGTCTGAAAAAATTCGGCACCCACATCGATCTTTTTTTTCATCTTCATCAACTGCAAATCCAGCGGCAGGAAGTTGGGATTGACCACGCCGGCAATGGTAAAATCCGGCGGATTTTCAATCTCGTTGCCCACAATATCATGGCCCTCTATCAACCCTCTGGCCATCTTTATCAACTGTACCGAATCCAGATCAAATACCGGCTTGGTGGTTTTATGATCACCGAGCTTGATATGATCACCGGTGAGCAGCAGCATGTTGTCCACACCCAGTGAGTAGGCGGTGAGCATGTCGGACTGCAGGGCGATGCGGTTTCTGTCCCGGCAGGTTAGCTGATAGATGGGTTCATGGCCTCGGGATTTGAGTCCCACGCTGGCAGCCAGGGAACCGAGCCGCATCACGGCGCTCTGGTTGTCGGTGACATTGATGGCATGGACCCGGCCATAAAGAGCTTCGGCTTCCTGGGCGCATTTCGGCACAATGGCCCGGTCCCTGGGAATGGCGCCCTTGATGGGGCCGACTTCACCCGTGACAACAAATTCGCCTTTATCAAAATATGTGCTGAGCTTCATTTTGGTTTTTCTCCTTGTTGAGTTTTATGGCGGATATTCCGGCAAAGACCTAATCCTGATTGCTGACCGTCCTTTTTCCGTCCTGAGAGCAAAAGGTCGCCTCTTCCGGGCTAACCATCAGGGACCTGGGGCGGCTCCACCTGGCAAAGTTCTTGGGCTCCCGGTAGGGCGCCATCAAATCGAGGCGATCCAGGTTTTTGAGCCTTTCATATATCAAAACCCATCCGCATTCTCTCTCCGCATCAACCTCGCACATGCCGTTTTCCGCACCACCGCAAGCCCCATTCAAGAGGCCCTTGGCGCAGAGGGTTAACGGGCAAAGGCCCCCGGTAAATTCCACGATACACTCCCCGCAAAGAGAGCAGAACTCATCGATTTGAGATTCGGAGACGGTTTCGCCGCCAAAGGTGGTGTCGCAGCCGGGATGCACCATTCCGCCCTCCGTGGCGTCAATGACCGTATGAATCCCCTGGCCGCAAGCCAGCACCAGAAAGGAATCGGCCTGTTTCACCTGTTCGGCATAATCATCCATCAGCACTTTTCGGGTATGGTCCAATTTACATAAAGACATTCCCTGGGGTCCGGGAGTGCTGTAACCGACAACCTCGATCTCTCGTTTCTCCAGGCGTTTGGCCATGTTTTGGGTTTCATCCTCACCCCCGGAGTGGCATTTCCATGCGCAGTTGTTACACCCCACAACAAATACTTTTTCTCCGGTTTTGATGAAATCGACAATTTCTTCTATCGGTTTTTGAATGGTAGCATGCACAAGCGTACCTCCTTTAAAAATACGATTAGGTTTTTATAATCGGCAAAATGCGCCACTGCGGGAGGGAACGCCAGAAAAAGAAGTTTCTTATAAAAAGATCCCGGGAAGCGCGATCGGTGGTTACGCCGTTAAGAAAGGCTCGCCGCCATTGTAAGCTGAGGGGTTTTATGGGGGCAAGTCGAACCCGATTTCGGAACCGACCTGCCCCTTTTGTCCACTACATTTCAACGGTGAATTTATCGGTTTCCTCATTCCATTGGCCCACCAGGGCATAGACGAGAAAAATGACGATCAAAGCGATCACCGCCCATTTATATCCCATGACATCGGGCATGAAGGCCCGCGTTCCGATCAAGGACTTGAAGCCGGCTGAGGAATTGATCAGGGCTTTAAACAGGGAGTTGGTGGCTGCAAAAAAGATCACCACCACCATGAGCTTGATGTGCCCTTCGCCGGCACGCCACACACTCCCGGATCCGCACCCGCCCGAAATCAGCATGCCGAAACCGAAGATGGCGCCGCCCACCAGACTTCCGAACCAGAAGGTGGCGGTCACATAGGCGCTTTCCGGACGAAGCCCGGTCCACTTGAGCGCCGCAAACCCCAGGACCCCGATGATGATGCTGAAGGAGATGGCTTTGACCATGTCCCCTTCACCGGTCATGAAAGGATCCCGGAAGCACCGGACAAAACAGAACCGTGTCCGTTGAATGATGATGCCGAAAGCAATGCCGCACATCAGGAGCCCGCCTACCCGCGTATAGGCTCCTTGAGCATAGAACCATACCGCCACAAGGGCCCCCAGAAAAACGATGGCGCCGATGTAGGGTTCCAGGAAGAGCAGATTGACCTTTTTGGCACCCCCGCCCTTGGGCGGTAATGAGGGCAGGTTCATCATTTCCCAGTAGAGATAACGGAGTCCCAGGTAGGCTCCCGCGACCAATCCCACCAGCATGGCCAGGCCCGCAAAGGAGAGGGCGCTGCTGGCGATATAGAAACCGCCCACATTGCACCCGCCGGCCATGGCGGAGCCCACGCCCATGAAACATCCGCCCACCATCCCCTTGAGGATTTCCCGGCCGGGGGCCATGCGGATGGCAAACTGTTTACTCATGAGTGCTGCCCCGAAGGCGCCCCATAGGAGACCCAGGGTTAGAATAGAGTTGGTTGAAATGATGGGAGAAAGGGGCGCCTTGTCATAAAGCCCCACCTGGTGAAAAAACCAGTCCGCCCAGTTTCGAAGGCCCCCCACCACGCCCCAGGGTCGGGCCCAGGCGAAGGTCAGGACGCTCATGATGCCGATGAGGACGCCACCCAGCCATATGGGCCAGTTTTCGTAGAACACGGCGGCGTATGATCGTTTCAGGACATCCCCCATTACGCTTGTTTGCTTTTCTTCACTCATGATATCCTCCAAAGATCCTTAACAGCCTTCATCTTCTTCAACCGGAATTCTTTTCTTTTTTACAGGCTTAGGCGGCGGGGGCGGGGGCGAAGCGGCACCGGATGAGGGTTGGACCTGACCCCTTTCAGAAACGTCCGGGGCAAGCAGGTCGGAATCTTTGTTCGCCTTTTCCGCCAGCGCTGAAACCACCGAAAGGTCATAATAATGCCAGGCCAGATCGGATGCGGAATCCGCTTGAACCGCCTGTCGGAAATAGGACTTTGCATCCAGAAATTTCCCCCGGTCATAGGCTTGTTTGCCAAACCGGATCATCTCACCGCAACGGGCTTCATCGGGCACAATGGCCTTGGGGTTTTCTGCACGGGCAATTCGGGGCAGAAAAGCCACCGAAACCAAAAGGAAAAGCACAAGAATGAAACCGGGAATTTTATTTTTCACAGGGCTATACCTCCAGAGAAAAAGTCTGTCTGCGACCCCGCTGATGCGTCTAGTTCCTGTTCAGTATGGGGCGCTGAGACTTCATGTGACAAAAAAATCCCCCCGCCGGGTGAAGGCGGGGGTTGATCAGAATGACATTTTGTTTGAAATATTACATTTCCCAGATTAAATAGGTGCCGTCCAGATTGCACTTGCACCCGGCCTTGAGATATTTTACGTCATACCCCTTCTCCTTGAGGAGCAGGTAGGCCATCTCCCCTCGAATGCCCGTCTTGCAGTGAACCACGACAAATTTATCGTGGGGGATCTCCTTCATCTTTGCCGGGAGGTCATCAAGGGAAATATTGATGGCGCCCGGGAAGTGTCCCGATTCATACTCCGCGGTTCCGCGAACATCAATGACCGTAATGGCCTGGGTTTTCAAGGCCGCTTCAAAATTGGGGATACTGATCTGTCCCGGCTCCAGCTTTCGTACATAGATGATCTCTTCTGCAGCGGGGCCGGTTTTGACGTCATACCCCTTTTCTTTCCACGCAATCACGCCGGGGAATTCCAGAAGGGTGACATTTTTGTATCGCCAGCTGCGAGCGGTCGCCACGGCCTTTTTGGATGTTTCGATGTTCTCGGAATAAAAAACGATGGGCGCGGTGAGAGATTCGGGGAAGTGATCCTTGGCTGCGTCAAGCTTGCCGGCGGGAATACCCACCGCACGGGGAATATGACCCGCGGTGACAGCAGCGGGTGCTCTCAGGTCGATTAAAACGATGTTGCCTGTTCTCACGTAATCAGATGTGGAAACGGTGTGGTGTCCTGTTTTTTTCCAGTCGGGAATGCCCTGTACATATACTCTAGCATTTTCGTAGCCCCATTTTTTCGCCAGACCGGCGGATTTAGGACTCATGCCTCATGTGGGGCCGCCACAGTAAAAAATGAGCATCGTACTCTTGTCGGCGGGGAGTAATTCTTTACCCTTTTTTTTCAGCACATTGACGGGAATGGAAACCGCCGTGGGAATGTGTCCGGCAGAAGCGATTTTCGCCGGTCTTGCATCCACCAGGAGATAGTGTCCGGCCTTCGGCCCCTTTTTAACCAGGGCGACCACTTCGTCGGTCTTGATTTCAGTCACGCCCTTGGGGAGGGAAATCAGTGCCTTTTTGATGGAGAGGGCCACATTGTCCGGTCCCTCGGTCTTATATTTGACCACCACGGCGGTAGGGAATTTGATTTCCTTGGTTTTTTTAAAGTTGATAAACTTTGTGCTGTCGTTAAACTTAAACAGCATGAGCCCTTTGCCTTTTACGTTAACCGATACGGTCTTGGCCTTGTTTGTAACCGCTTTTACCTGCCCTTTTACCTTAAGATCCCCACTTTTTTCAGCGGCTGTGACCTGGCTGAAAAACATCAGGGAAAAGGCAAAAAACACTGCGGTAAGAACCTTTACGGTTAATACCCCTCTTCTTTTGTTCATCTGCATACCCTCCATTCTGCGAAGCCCGGGGGTGAGTTTACATCCTCGGGCTTCTTGGTTAATCGGAAAATTCCATTTTCCGCATTCGGCGTTTCTATTTAATATACCAGCGTGGCGTTGGCGCTCAGGAACTCTTCCGTCAATGCACCACCCGCCGTGGGTGTAGCCTTGTCGATGAGATCCGCCATATCAATTTTTCTCTCTTGAATGCAGGGGACGCACACCAGGAGCCGGCCGCCCTGTTCCAGAAACGAGTCCACCAGGTCTTTCAGCGGTGCAAAGCCGGCCGAGTGAACATGTTCCAGCATCCCTTTCTTCGCCAGAAAAACCGATGCCCCCTGCAACGCCACCACGGCCTCCACTTCCATGACCAGGGCCGCATTGGCCAGAACAAAGGGCAGGCTGGCCCTTTCCGGATCCTCGGCGCCGTGGGTTGCAATATAAATAATCTTTTCTTTGTTTTCTTCCGCCATCCTTATTCTCCTCTACATTAACAATACCCTGAATAAAGTCTTAATCGGCGTATTTGGCCAGAAAAACGGATAGATCCTCCACATCGGCGCCGATCTTCTGAAGGTTGCCCAGGCAAACGGGACACATGGCCAGGATAGGCTTTCCGGTCTCCTGAAGCGCCCCATACCGTTTTGTGAGAACCTCCATGGTGAGGGCCGGAGATACGGATTCCGCAGGGCCCCCGCAGCAATGGGTGAATTTTCCTGAGTTCCTCACCTCCACATGTTCAATGCCGAATCCGTCCAGGATTTTCCTGGGCACATCGGAGAGTTCCAGGTAGCGGCCATAAAAACAGGGATCATGCAGGGTCACCTGGCTGACCTCGTCCCGGGCCTCGAAATCGATGAGTTCAAAATAGGTTTTCACATCAAACTCAATGCCCGTGTACTTGGGATAAAGTACTTTCAGGGCGTAGGTGGTATGGGGATCCACCGTAATGATTTTTTTGATGCCATTGGATCGCAGTTTTTCGGCCACAAATTTGGCGTGCTCGATGAACCCCTCGTTGTCCCCAAGATCGTACAGCAAAATGCCGCTGTAAAAGTCGAGCTTAGGTTTGTAGAAAACATTGACGCCGGATTTATTGAGCAGTTTGACCATTGCTTTTAAAATGTTGTTGCTGGCTTGCTTGTCCTTCTTGCCGGGCATAAAGACGAATGCCAGCTTGACCAGCATTTTAGGGACATACTTCTGCAACCAGACATAATTGGCGATTTTAGAACCTTCGAACATTTCAATCTGGTGAGTGGTTTTTTTAATGTAGGGCATTAACTGGTACATGAGTCCGGTATAGAGCATGGTGTCGCCGTGTGAAGGCAGATAGGTCCCTTTCCACCATTTGTTCATGGTCTTGTTTCCCGCGCCGAAAGGGTTCCGCGTTTTCCGGATGTTGTCCGCAAGGACGCCGATGATATGTTTTGGGTTGTACATGCTAGGCCCTCCTCCAGTGATCCACCACAAACCGTCTCAATCCCAGGATCAGGTCTCCGGGATCGGCTTCCCTCGGGCAGGTCTGGATGCAAAGCCCGCAGTGCAGACACCGCCAGAGATCTTCGTAGTTTTCGAGAATTCGGTTTTTTGCGCCGATCTGGGCGTACCGAATCATTTTTCTTGGAAAATGCTCATAGATCAGCGGGCATATGGCGGCGCACGTACCGCAGTTGAAGCAATCCATGGTGGTGTTTACGCCAAACCCCTCTAATTCATCGGCAAAATCGGGATATACCTGTGTCATTCCTTATCCCCCTTAATGGAATATTTAGCCATGGCGACCGGACGGGTTTTATCCTAATCCGCGTCCGTTTCTCCGCCGCCTGCAAGCTGGTAACGAAAGTAGCAATCGTCCTGGTCCGCCTCGAGAATTTCCCCGAATTTTTTCATGCTGGCCACATACCACATGACTTCCGAGGACGGAAGACCTGCCCCTTCGGCGATTTCCGGAACCGTTCGAGGCGTCTCCTTCAATTGTTCCCGGATGGCCCGAAGGGCGCTGTTATGCCCTTTTACTTTGGCGGCTGCGGCCTTGATCCACGCTTTTCGCTCTTTGCGAAGCGCTTTCATGGCGGCTTTCTGATCCGCGTTTTCTGGCTTTTTGTTCATGGCGCTCTCCCTTATGCCATTTCGGTTGGTAGAATCTGGTCGGAAACGATCATGTCCACCATGTCCTCATATTGTTTCAAAGTCCATCCTTTGACGTTGATGGCGTTTTCAGGACAAACCGCCACACAACTGCCGCCGCCGGTGCAAATGGCCGGGTTGACCTGCGCGCGCTTAACCTTCTTGCCGTCCACTTCCATTTCCACCAGGGTCAACGCCCCTTCATGGACGCAGGCCGCTACGCAGGCCCCGGTTCCGTTGCATTTGTTCAGATCCACTTCCGCGACAAAAGGATCCAGCTCCACGTAGCCCCGTCCCAGTATGGCGGAAGCCTTGACAGCGGCCCCCGATGCGGCGGCGGTGGTCTCTCCCATATCAAAGGGCGCCTGGCAGGTTCCGGCGAGCATTATGCCTGCCTGGGCGATTTCAACCGGCCGCAGTTTGGGGTGCACTTCCAGCAGGAATCCATCCACGCCAACAGATATTTTCATCATTTCAACCAGGTCGGAGATATTGCTGGATTCCATTCCCACGGCCAGAACCACCAGATCCACCGGCATTTCGATCTCTTCATCAAAGGTGAGCGTGTCTTTTACTTTGATACTCAGCGGAAAGTCGCTGGAACCGTTGTTTCGGCTCACTTCAGGGGGCGCCTCCGCTTCAAAGCGGAAAAACACCACCTTTTTGCCGGAAGCATCTTCATAGAGTTCCTCCTGCCCCCGGCCGTAGGTTCGAATGTCGCGATAAAAGTCAAAAACCCGTGTTTTCGGGTGCACTTCCCGGATCATGCTGGCAGCATGCAGCGTTGCACTGCAACAGGTCCTGGAGCAGTATTCGTTGAGCTTTCCCTTGGCATCCGGCTCGTCAATGCCGGGAATCTGCCGGCTTCCCACACAGTGAATCATGGCCACATTGCGAATCTTTCTGCCGTCCACCGTCAGGGTGTCGCCAACCCCTTTTTTACGATTTTCCGCCATCAGCCGAATCAGGTCCGGAAGGGTGATGACTTCTTTGGATTCTCCGAACCGGTATTCTCCATGTCTCGGCTCATAGGGCTTAAAACCGGTGGCCAGAACAATAGCGCCCGTTTCGATGTCTTGGGTTGTGGTCATTTCCGGAATGCTCGCAGGGCATACGCCGACCAGGGGAATAAATTCCCCAAAGCTTTTTTCAGATGTACTCCATCGTTTGATGTCATCCTGGTATGCGTTCGACTCGGGCGGTTGCTGCGTCAGGGTGAGCTTGAAATTTCCGATGAACCCCTCAAATGCCGTGATCTGGGAACAGGTGTGCACGGTAATCTTTTCGTTGTTCAATAGCTCGCCCGTCAGTGACGTCACCAGTTCTGAAACCGGATCATCCGTTGGAAAGGCATGGTCCCATTTGGCGGTCCATCCCCCCAGAAAAGGCGATTTTTCCACCAGCGTCACATCGAGTCCTTTGTGGGCCAGGTCCAGGGCACTCTTGAGGCCCGCAATACCGCCACCGATGACGGTTACGTGTTTTTTCGCATCAACACGATAGGGCTCAAGGGGCTCAAGCTCCCTGGCCTTGGCTGCGGCTGCGGCCACCAGGCGAGTGGCCTTGTTGGTGGCCTGATCCCCATGGTGTACCCAACTCACCTGCTCTCGAATATTGGCATGTTCATAGATGTAGGGGTTTCCGTCGGCCCTTGAAATGGCGTTTCGGAAGGTGGTTTCATGAAGATCCGGGGCGCAGGAGGCCACCACCACCCGGTCCACCGTGCCGTTTTTGATGTCCTCCATGATCAGTTCCTGTCCCGGATCCGAGCACATGAACACATCGTTTTGAACTTTGACGACCCCGGGAATTTTTTCCGCATTTTTACAGACCTGTTCTACGGCCACGTGATCGGAAATATTGCCGCCACAGTGGCAGACGTAAACGCCGACCTTCTGTCCGGGGCTTGCTTTTTTATCCTTGTTGTCATCCGCCATTATGCTGTCTCCCAAATGGTTTCGCGGACCTTGGTCCTATCTTACGCCGCAAGTTTGCGGCTGCGCTTCGTGAGATAATTGGAGGCCTCCATGGCCGCGGCGCCCGCCTCGACGATTGTATCTACAATGTCCTTGGGCCCCGCCGCCACTCCCGCAACGAAAATCCCTTCCATGTCCGTCAGTGTCGGGGCAATCTTGGGCTGTATGGTTTTGATGAAGGCATCGTTTCCTGTGGAAACGGCGCACACGTTTTCCGGGTTCCACCCGGCCACCATGCCCAGGGACAGAATAACCAGATCATGTTCGGCAGCCTTGATGCCGCCTTCCTTCCCTTGGGCTTCGTAGTGAAGCGTGACGGACCCGTTTTCGCCCGGATCAATGGTGGCCACTTTTCCTTTGATAAACTCAACGCCCATGGCCTTGGAATTTTGAAAAAACTGCTCATACCCTTTCCCGAAGGCGCGGATATCCATATAATAAACGGCGATATCAGCCATTGGAACGGCGCCGGAAAGCAGCATGGCCTGTTTGATGGCGTACATGCAACACACCCGCGAGCAGTAGGAAACCCCCATGCTTTTATCTCTGGATCCGGCGCATTGAATGAAGGCGATGGAATCCGGTTCCATGCCGTCGGACGGTCTGAGCACGCGGTTGTAAGGGCCATGGGGCGCCAGCAGCCGCTCCATTTGAAGGGCGGTGATGACATTGGGTATTTCACCATATCCGTACTGTTGTTTGTCCTCTAGCGGTGTGAATTCAAAGCCGGTGGTGATGACCGCTGTTTTGACCGTCAGGGTAAAATCCTCAGGTTTCTGGAAATAATCAACAGCATCTGTGGGGCACACCTTGGCGCACTTTCCGCACAGGGTGCAGTTTTCCACATCCACGAGGGCCACCTGGGGAATGGCGTTGGAAAAGGGTATATAAATCGCTTTTCGTGCAGAAAATCCGCCCTGTTCTTCATCGGAAACATAAACGGGGCAGTTGTACTCGCATTGCCGGCAACCGATGCACTTGATTTCGTCAACAAATCTGGGTTTCTGAGTGACCAGGGCCGTGATCTCGCCGCCGGTTCTTTTAAGGGATTGCAGTTCGCAATAAGTAAAGCTGGTCACATTGGGATGATGGGCCGCCGCCGACATTTTGGGGGTTGTAATGCAGCTGGCGCAGTCCAGGGTGGGGAAGACCTTGGAAAGCCGGATCATCTTGCCTCCGATGGTGGCATCCTTTTCAACAATGGCCACCTTGAAATCCTGGTCGGCCAAATCCAGGGCCGTTTGCAGCCCTGCGATGCCGCCCCCCACTACCAGCGCGTCGAATTCTATTTTGTTTGTGGACATCCGTCTTTCCTTTCGTCTTTCCTTGAACCTGACATCCTTTCACAGGGTGCAGTTATCAGGGTGCAGGGTGCAGAAAGAGCAGCTTCGAATTTCATCCTGCCCCCTGTGAATTTTATGCCGCCTCTTTATTTTCGGTCCCAGGAGGCCCCAATTCCGTCAAGAGCTGGTTCATCTGGTTCACTTCTTTGACAAAGGCCTTGGTGCAGACCGTGCAAACCCCGGTGAGACGAAGCCTGCGGGGGTCCAGACCCTGCTCCCTCATCATGGCGTACACCTTGTCCACTCGCGTGGCCAGGGCCGGATAGGCGCCGTCATAGGGGCATTCCACGCCGCAACTCATGATGATGATGCCGTAAATCCCTTTGTTGAAGCAGTCCAGATAGAACTGCTCGGGAAACATCACCGGGGCTCTGACCCGCATAACATAAGAGTTTTCCGGGTAACTCATGTGGGCCTGGCCCACGGCGTTGGCACCCGGATAGGCGCAGTCTTCGGTCGCCAATATCAAAATCTTTGCCTTGTTTTCCTGGGCTGCCATTTTGGGTTCCCTCGCCTATTTTTGTCGTTTGACAAACAGTCTGTCCGCGCCATCCACGCTCAGCAGACCCAGATAATCGTGGCCCACCTTCTTGGCCCATCTGGGGATATCGTTCCGGCTTCCGGGATCATTGGACAGGATCTCAAGAATCTGACCGACCTGAACATTTCCCATACCCTTTTTGGCCTCCAGCAACGGCCCCGGGCAGGAAACACCCCGCGCGTCTACGACATTATCCGCCTTGATGGTATTAAGATCTATTTCTCCCATGGTACATCCTCCTTCTTTCTTATTGTTGTTCCATTTTTCCGCCTGAGATAAGGCGATGCCCCTTATTATCCCCGGCGAATTAACATCCGGTGATAGTCGGGGTATTGTTTAACGTCAACGATCTTGTCATTCCCATTCCTTAATATGGATGGGAAATTCTTAAGGGTTTCAGGATCTGTGCTGAACAATTCCAGAATCTGGCCCGGTTTCATGCGAGTGAGCCAGCTCTTGGCTTTAAGGATGCACCAAGGGCAACTCCATCCCCGCAAATCCAGAACCCTGTCAATTTCATACCCATCTTTCACATTTTGACCTCTATCATGAAAATGCTTTGGCTTTTCGGACTGCAAATATAGTGCCAATAGTTCCATAAAAGCCAAAGCGTAATCTAAGGTGTTGATTTATTGATTAGAATATGGGGTTGGTTGAATTTTGTTGCGTTTACAACCTTAACGCCCTATGATTAACATGTGTTAATTGATGTTAATGTTTTAACGTCTAAGGGTTCTTGTCAGCCGGAGGAAAAATGTTTGACAAAGAGTACAGCCAGTACTGGAAGACCGTGGTGGAAACCATGCTGGATGGGCTTATGGTGGTGGATCCCGGCGGCGTCATCCTTTCTGTGAACAAGGCCTTTGAAGCGCTGACGGGCTATAGGGCAGAGGAATTGATCGGGCAGCCCTGCACCATAATGGAATGCAATACCTGTTTTCGTTCAATGGAATTGGGCGGTTTGAAGCACTGCGAACTTTTCAATATGGGGCAAGTAGGCCACAGACGATGCGTGCTTAAGCGTAAAGACGGTGCACCGGTGCATGTGCTCAAAAATGCGGCTGTCTTAAAGGACAAGGACGGTATCGTTGTCGGCGCTGTGGAAACCCTGGCCGATTGCACGGAGTTGGTGGACCGGGACCGGGTGATCAGTTCGCTCCGCCACGAGTTGGATATTGAGGAGAGCTTTGAGGGGATTATCGGCAAATCCGCGGTCATGCAACAGGTCTTTGACCTCATTCGAAGTGCGGCGGATTCAGAGGCCCCCGTGGCCATCTACGGTGAAAGCGGTACGGGCAAGGAATTGGCGGCAGCAGCCATACACCGGTTGGGGGGGCGCTCGGAAGGGCCATTTGTCAAGGTAAACTGTGCGGCGTTAAATGAATCCCTTCTGGAAAGTGAACTGTTCGGCCACGTGAAAGGGGCCTATACCGGGGCGGATCGCAACCGAAAGGGGCGCTTTGAAGCGGCCAACGGAGGGGACATATTCTTAGATGAAATCGGGGATATTCCCCTTTCCACCCAGGTGAAGCTGCTTCGCGTTTTGCAGGAAAAGGAGATCGAAAAGGTGGGGGATCACAAACCCCTTACCATTGATGTGCGCGTTATTACGGCCACCAACAAAGATCTTAAAATGCTCATGGAAGAAGGCCGTTTTCGGGAAGACCTTTATTATCGCGTGGGCGTCATCCCTATCTATCTGCCGCCCCTCAGGGAGCGGCGTGAAGACATCCCCCTGCTCATTGATGCCTTTATCAACCGAATCCGGCTCAGGAGCCGCAAAAATATTGTTGGCATGGAAGAAAAAGCCCTGGAAAGGCTGGTGAATTATGACTGGCCCGGCAACATCCGCGAGCTGATCAACGCCATTGAATACGCCTTTGTGATTTGTACGGGAGATGAGATTCGAATAAATAATTTCCCACCCAACATCAACGGAAAAAGCCGATTTCCTTCGGCAAAACGACCGAAAAAGGACCGCCGGACAAATTCAGAGCTAAAAGAAATCCTTCTGGATGCCCTGAAGAAATCCGGCGGAAATAAGTCCGAGGCGGCTAAAATCCTGGGAATCAGCCGCGTGACCCTGTGGAAACGCCTCAAAGAACATGATATTCAAGTGAACAGGGCGGTCCAGGGCTGACGACTATTCAAAAAGTACCCTGTTATACTGAATACCTGCCTTATCAAATTCCGTGTAGACGGATACCAACCGCCTGTTGGCCAGCTCTCTGGCGGTTTGCACCTCCAGCCCTTCCCGGTTCATGGCGAAGCATGAAAAACACCGATGGCAAATGTGGGTTTCTCCCAGGTAGTTCACATGGAAGTTGGCGGAGAAAAACATGCGTTTTTCGGTGTAGTTGGCAAAATTTTCCACTGCGGGAAAATTTTCCAGGGAAATATCGATGTCAATTTTGTCCCCGTCCTTGGCAATGTGGATATAGTCCTCAAGGATGAGGGTGGACACGAAGTTATCCCGATTCTCTTCGAACCGCGCCAGCATATCTTCCAGGGTAAAAAGATTTTCTTCCAGCGTGATTCCGGCTTTTTCCAATGCCTTGTAGTCCCGTTTAAGATAACGATTGGCAACCATGACTGCCTGGGATACGTGGGGGCACAGATTGTGGACGCATCCCCGCGAATAGCACTTTCTGAATTCATAGGGTTCGCCATCAACGGCGCCGGAAAAAAGAGAGAAGAACAGGAATGCACGGAAAGGGTTTTCTTCGTGAACCAGATCAACCTCATTAATCTCGAAGGTGTTATTAACCGTTACGGTTGCACCTTTCTGTTTTAATAACGCCAGGTCTACAATGCTGATAGGCGGATTGTGAACGATCATTTCAGCCATCGCACATCTCCTTTTGGGAATTGCGGGGCGAATATTGGTTTCGTCCCGACATTAAAGTTCGGCCCAATGGGCCCCTGATTCTATTACCACCAGCTGATCACATTCTTGTGATCATGATCAAAGATCAAATCGATCAGCTGTCCGTAATCCGGTTCTCCCTGGTACAGGGGGAATTCCGTGATTTCTTTCCCTTCGGAAACGATACCCGACAGGGTTTTGGTGGTGTCATCCGGTTCGGTTTTATATATGTGCAGGATTTTCATGGTTAAGGCTCCTAAAAGGGGACGATCAAGTCCATCTCTTTGAGTTTTTGGCCAATTTCTTCCAGGCTCAGGTATTGAAAGCCGTGCTTTTCCACGTTGACCTTGTTATTGGAAAAGTATTCACATTCCATATCGTCCAGCCATTCCAGGTTCCCCTTGTAATCTTCGGTCATATCCACTTCAATATCCAGAACGAACATATACGAATACAGGTTTTCAACGGCCAGACCCAGGGTGGAACGTGATCCCTCCCAGAGATCTTCTTTCCGGCGTACCAAAAACGCCACATGTTTAACATTCTCCATTATTATATCCCCTTCCTAGAAAACAATATAACGATCTTCATCTTCGATCAATTCTCCGTTCCTGGCCTGGGTGGCGAAATCGCCCTCGGCGATGCCCTGAACCGGCGGTTTCAAACCATGGCTCTCAAAGCCTACGTTGCACAGACTCATGGTGGCCATTCCCTCAAGTTCTCCAAACCTCGGGTCCTTGGTCAGTTTCGTACCCAGGTGACTGAAAAAAATCGTTACATCAACATCGCCCTTGCTTCTCGCTGCCCCGCATAATTTGATGACTTTGTCCAGATGTTGATCAGAAGTCACAAAAACCCCCAAACGCTTTGCCATTTTTCTCTCCTGTTCTCTTTATGTTATGTGTTAAAAGCTACCTTTTTCAGGATTTCACTTCTTTTATGGATGGAGACAATCTCATTTTTTCATCATGAAAGTATGTCGCTGGGTTCCTCCAAAACATCCACCCGTTATCATGCAAAAACAATGCCGTCAAAAGGTATTTTCAATAAATTTACGTGAATAATGGTGTTTCATCCCTTTCCGGTTTTGCAATTGTTTCGAAAAGGTCCCTTAAAACGGCTGCTGAGAGGGGACCCCCGCCCTTTTCATCCCAGCATTTTCCAATATGGACGTCGATGTGTTCAATTGTTAAGCAAATATTTCTTTAACACGTGTTAAGCGTTAAGCGATTTATTCTGGCGGGTTGGACCGCCATGGATTTCATTTGTGGGTGTCGATCTTATGCGCTAACGCACTTAAATATCACAGTAAAAGCTGTCGTCTTACCGGCAGAGCCATACGGCTGGGCCCAATATCGGTTTTTCGGCATGTATCTTGCTTTAACTCGATAGTCATATGGGCACGAAACTTGGCATAGCCTCCTTAAAATATCGTTGCCCCCTTCCAAATCGCAAACTGATCCCCGAAATTGACCACGGGGGTCAGTTTGCGATTTTCTTTAGATCCTCCTGAATCTCCGGGAAGTTCCGGTTATTCCCTGGAGCTGCCCAGGTTTTCCAGCAAGGCAAAAGAGCCCAGGTTGGGATATAATTGATCTTTCAACGCCATGGAAATCCAGCCTTTTTCTTCAGACACCACAATTACCAGGGCATCGCTGGCGCGGCTGAGCCCGAGTGCGGCCCGGTGACGGGAGGCCAGACCCAAACGGTCTATGTTGGGGGAATGAGGGGCCAATGGAAGCAACACTCCCGCTTTTTGGATGCGGTTGTCTCGAATAATCACGGCGCCGTCATGGAGCGGGCTGCCGGGGTAGAACAGGTTTTCCAGGAGTGGCACGCTGATAGGCGCGTTAATATGGACGCCGCCTTCGAGTAGGTCGTCCAGGTTGTCGTCCTGGGCGAGGGCGATGATGGCCCCGTGACGCTTCTCGCTGAGCCTGGAAAGGGCCAGGATCACCGGACCCGGCACCTGGATGCCTGGCGAGATGGAACATTTGAGATGTGTCTGCAACAGGGCTTTTTCCAGCTGGTTTAGCCTTTCCCGGATTTCATACAGTTTCTGCAGCAGGTTGCTTAACTCCAGGTGTTCTTTGAGGCACGGGATGTCCGCATGGATTCCCATAATCCTGGTTTTCAGCGCTTCCAGCTGACCCATGAGCAGGTTCTTATCGGGTAAAGCGGCCTCTTCTTCTGGTTTCATTTCCGTACTCCAAAAATGTTTTTTTGAGGGAATTTGAAAGTCCAGCGCCGTCGCCAAACGGTTCAAATCAAGACGTCCTTTTATTTAAGACATTATATACAGGTTGTCCATACGTTGAAATGAAATAACACCCATGGTCATATCTTCCGCCATAACACGTAAACACTAGAAGTTTGTACTTCATGAATTCCCCCTTTGTTTTTTATGGCACCCCGACTACTCTGCCTGCTTCCGCGCCTCTCTCTTCTTGGGCAGAATAACTTTGAACACCGATCCTTTGCCCAATGTGCTCTTCACCAGTACCCGGCCGCCGTGGGCTTCCACTATGGCCTTGACCGTGGCAAGGCCGAGGCCAAATCCCTCTCTTTTTTCAGCGCCTTTTCCACGATTAAAGGTCTCAAAGATAAAGGGAAGGTCCTTAGGATCAATACCGATCCCCCCATCCTTTACCTTGACAACGATATCCTTTTCAGTTTGATCAGTTGACAGGGTAATGGTGCCCCCGCTTTTGGAAAACTTCAATGCATTATCCAGCAAATTGGTAAAAACTCTGCGCAGGCGATTGGCATCTGCCTCGATAATCGGTAATTCCGCTTCATTCTCAAGCTTCAAATTGATTCCCGCCTGTTTTGCCTTTACCTGATAGGCATCAAACAGCTCCATCAATTCCTTATCCAAAGAAGTGGGGCTGAACTCCAATTTTAGCCGGCCGGTCTGCAGACGGGAGAATTCAAGGAAATCATTGACGAGAAACGACAATTTTCCTGTCTCATTTTTCATGATGTCGAGATACGTTACCTTTTTCTCTTCGTCGAGGCTGGACCTCTTTTTTATCAGTCTGAGAACAAACCCACCGATAATGGTAAGCGACGACTTTATATCATGGGCGAACATGGAAATGAGGTTGGCTTTTTCCCGTTCCAGGGCCTTTAAACGGGAGATATCCTGAAAGGCCTCCAGGCCCCCTAAAAGTCGGCCTTCATCATCAAACAGACCGGCTGTATTCATCCGAACCGGAATAGCTTTCCCCGATCTGTCGGTGATGGTTGTGTCCAACCTGATAACAGACTGACGTTTTTTGATGACGGCCTTTAACGGACAATTGATTTTACACATCCCTCCCTGTAAGATGTCACCGCAATATTGACCTACGGCCTCCTTCTCTGAATACCCTATGAGCTGTTCTGCCCATGGATTAAAACCGGTAATTTTAAATTCGGAGTTTACAGTGACGACAGCGACCGGGAGACTGTTAATTACAAATCTGTAAAAATTCAGATCATGGCCGTTGCTGTCCATTTCTTTTACTTGCTGCGGGTTTTTTTTAATTTCGCCTGTCATACGTTATTCCTCCATATTCAACCCGATGTTGAAACCGTCTCCGGTTCCTGCAAAATACCCTTTCTACCGGCCCGTTATAGCCTGATCCGGCATAGGCTTCGGGCCTTCAGATACCATTCAGGCAATCTATTTCGGCCCTCGTCGTTTACCCGGGTCTCGGGGCCATAAGCCCCCATGTGGGTCAACAGCAGCATATCGCCTCTTTCCACAGGGAATGGGGTTTTCAGGTATAAAATGCCATTCCCCGCATGTTTACGCTCTGGGATGATTCGGGTCATGATGGTTTTTTCATCATGGGGTCTTGATAAATTGATCACTTGATGGTCGGCTCCATGAATTTCTCCGTACAGGACATTGTTCATGGGCAGTCGGGTTCGAATATAATGTATCTCTTTGGCCGTACCGCTCTCCAGGGCCTCCACCAGCAGTGCCCCCGCATAAGACGCCAGGTGAAGGGGCAACTCAAGCCGTAATTCAAATTGGGGGCAGGCATCGTGAATGGCTTCCAGATAGTTTTCCATTTCCGGAATATCCATTCTGCTCATATGGGCCCTTGACTCCCCGTCTGCGTCATTGCCCAAAATCAGGGAGGAAATGTTCGGAAATTGCAAGGAGAGGGCTTTAAACAGTGCGATTTCATGGCCCATATCCATGTACACAAAAATATTTCTGTCCTGAAACAGTTTAAGGCAGGCATTCGGGGTATTGTTATCTGCCCTGATTGCCACATGGAGCCCTTGCTGCACGGCCGCCTTGCACTCCTTCCCATGCTCAGGATCAGACAAAAAGAAAATCCGTTCAGGGGCCAGTTTCGGAAAGTGTTCTCTCAAACGGGTCACCTCCGCAAGGGAATTGCAGCGGAAATAGACATCCAGGTCGATTACTTTCTGCAGGATCTGCGGATTGAAGTTCATGGAGACAGGGTAGAAAAGTCCCGCAAGAACGTCCATGGCCGATAGGTCAAAAAAGATCTCGTTCAGGGTCTCCTCATTGTACACATAGAGGGGGGCTTCCTTTTCTGCCAGCGCCAGCAAATCTTCATTTCGAAGATCCCACCAATGTTTTCGGGTTTGTTCCATTCCTTTTCACCACCTGCCAGTTCCTGGGCGATTTGTTCACGTTCCGTTTCGCCGGCGATCATGTCCATGCAGTGGGTGGCCTGCACTCTCCCAACGCCCGGGCCCTGTTCCTCAATAATCTTTTGCATGGTTCGTGTGGGTTCATCCGCATTCACATAGCAGAATTTGCCCCCATAGACCACGATTACCTTATCCGCCTTTTCTTTAGCCATGGTTATCCGTTCTATGAGCTGTTTCTCAAGCTCATGGCAGTTCTGATGAAGCCCGGGTTTGGTGTAATAGATCTTTTGAGCATCAAGGAAGCCTTCCTTTTTGAGATGGCTCAGTTCAAGATTCATGGTACCGCAAGCAACAATGGCAATATCTGAAAATGAAATTTTCCCCATTATATATCTCCTGATTGGCTATTGATTGATAATTCAGAGCGATATCAAAAATTGTGCCAGCAAGTGAATCAAATTGAATTACCGGTAGATGGTTGGCCGTAAGATGCTGAAACAAAAACCAAATATATTTTTATCAGAAGGCCTTCTGGGATGATGGGGGGGAATCGGTCACAGATTGACAAACGAGGCACCGTTACTTTTCATGGTGGTAACGTTATTGTTGAATTGGTAACGTTTCGGTAACGGCGAGTCCAACACTGCTGAGCCGAAAATCAGAATTCAAGGGCGATAAATGTCAGGCGTTCAAAAGGGTGTAGATCACGGTTGTTGGAGAGTTTCCTCGTTCCCACGCTTTGAGTGGAACGAAGAAAAATATCTATATTGGCATGGATGTTGCTGTTATATCGCGCATGCGGGCACCAGACTTGGCATACTCTCCTTAAATATCGGTTGCCCTCTTCTAAATAGTGTCTGAACGAAAACTAGGATTTTTCGTCAAAGTTAAGGAAGATGAAAATTTTAACCGCAGGAATATATTGAATATTTCGAGGATTAAAATTTTTATCTGACGCAGAGATTGGCGAAAAAGACAGTTT
>CAZPQA010000026.1:0-35070 GCA_964588535.1 uncultured Desulfobacteraceae bacterium | reverse complement strand
CCTTGCCGCCGACCTTTTCCGCCACAACTTCCCGTGCCCACAGACTGGTGGACAATTGTTTCGGCGTAAGCTTAAATAAAGGTTCAGAACAAGCTGGGGCATCCGGGGTAGACGGGGCATCCCCGCCGGCATGGGATTTCTGCACCGGTTCCACAAAAAGAACCCGGCACAGAAAAAAAATCAACAGTCCCAAAGGAATGAATGACCGGTAAAACCGTTTATAGTTATTTTTTTCCATGTTCATAAAACCAAACTTTTCTACCGTTCGGTGGTGGCCAGCTTCAAGGCAAGACCCACAAAAACAATACCCGCCACCCGGTTCATGATCTTCTGAACTCTATCGGAACGATTCACCCATTGGCCAATGGTTCCGGCCAAAAGTGCGATGCCCCCGAAAACCAGAACGGTTGAAAGGATAAAGAGCCCTCCCAAAAAAAGAATCTGCAGCCACACGGGTCCTCTTGACGAATCAGCGAACTGGGGCAAAAACGCCAAAAAGAAAATGGAAACTTTCGGGTTGGTGATATTCATGATAATGCCACGGCCGTATAGTTTCAGCAGACGAATTTCACCGTTGCCTTCTCCCTGAATTCTTGTGGCGGAGGCCTTGAAAGCCTGCCATGCCAGATACAACAGGTATCCGGCGCCTGCCATCTTGAGCGCGGAAAACGCCAGGGCCGACTGCTCGAAAATAACAGCAACACCCAGGGCCACTGCAAAGCTGTGAACCACAAGCCCCGTGCAAAGCCCGAGCATGACAGCCAGCCCAGAGCGCTTCCCGTAAAGCGAAGACTGCGTCAGCACAAAAATGTTGTCGGGGCCCGGAGCCAGTGCAAGCAATACGGAGGCCATAAAAAATGTCAGCAGCGTTTCTAAGGGTAGCATTTCTTCCTCTTAACGCTCATCTATTTGAGCAAAAGGACCTGTCCGGCCTGGATTGCACAGATATGTTTCAAGCCCTCCAAAGCGTTTAGGCTTCCGAAGCTTAGCCCACGGGGTATCGCTGGTCAAAGGAATTTTTTCCTGTCTTTTTTCTTATGTTACGTACTGTTCCGTGAAAACCGGGAAAACCATAATTCTTTCAAGTGGTGTAAAACCGGTTGACATCAACACTCATGCATGGCAAAATTTTTTTGGCAGTTATTCACGACCCCTTTCATGGAGGCAAAATATGAAGCGTTTCAGGCATGTGTGGATTCTACTTCTGGGCTTTTTGGTCTCAGCGTTCCCCGTTACCGGAATAACGGCTGAAAACAGTGACGATGCCTGCATCAAATGCCACAGCCAGGTTTCGCCGGGCCAGGTTGCTGACTGGCGGGCCAG
This sequence comes from uncultured Desulfobacteraceae bacterium, assembly GCA_964588535.1. Classification (GTDB taxonomy): domain Bacteria; phylum Desulfobacterota; class DSM-4660; order Desulfatiglandales; family Desulfatiglandaceae; genus NaphS2. Next base: position 33,747 of record CAZPQA010000026.1, on the reverse strand, counting down.
CAAACACAGTGGGGAAGATGTGGGATGTGTTGAGTGCCACGGCGACAAACACATGGAGGCAAAAGACTACAAACTGGCCGTACTGCCGGATGAAAAGGTGTGCGCAGAGTGCCACGAAGATCAGTTCAACCAATTTGTCAAGGGAAAACACAACCTGGGCTGGGCTTCCATGATGGCACTGCCCGTTACCCAGCTGGAGCCCGATGAACTCATCGAAGGCGGCCGGGGATGCGGCGGATGCCACAACATGGGGATAAAAACCGAAGCTCAGAAGGAAGCGCAGCTCAAACTGGGGTACCGCTACCAGAACAACTCCTGTGATGAATGTCACACCCGCCATGCTTTCTCCAAAAAAGAAGCGTTAAATCCACGAGCCTGCCAGCTGTGCCACATGGGATTTGACCATCCCCAGTGGGAGATGTGGAGCAGTTCCAAACACGGCACACGCACACTGGTGAAGGAAGTGGGGGACCTTCCCGAAGGGGCTGTCGCCCCCAAATGCCAGACCTGTCATATGCCCGACGGTACGCACAACAACCACACAGCCTGGGGCTTTTTGGGGGTTCGCCTGCCCCTTCCGGAAGACCCCCAGTGGAAACAGGACCGCATTACCATTCTAAAAGCCCTAAGCGTGCTCAATCCGGAGACCGGAAAACCCACGGCTTTGCTGGAAACAGTCAAGAAACTGAAACTGGCCCGGCTCACCCAGGAATCATGGCAGGTTCAGCGGGATAAGATGATCAAGATCTGCGCCCAGTGCCATTCAAAGACCTATGCGCTGAAACAGCTGGAAATGGGCGATGAAATGATTCGAAAATCCGACCGCCTCATGGCACAGGCCATTAAAATTGTGGCAGGCCTTTACCAAGACGGCATTATCGTAAAACCGGAAACCTATCCATTCAACTATCCCAACCTGCTCTTTTTCATGCGGACCGGGGGCGGCGATCTGAGCAAGCTTTCTCACATTGACCAGATTCTTCTGAAGATGTACCTCAAACACCGTATGCGGACGTTCCAGGGGTTCTTTCACATCAATCCAGATTACGCCTACTGGTACGGCTGGGCGGCCATGGTGGAGGATCTGGGTAAAATTCAGGAAACCGCCAAACTCATGCGGGCCACACACGTTAAAAGCAAATAAGGGAGGTCCCCATGCGATATGTCATTGTTGGAAACGGCATCGCGGGAATATCCGCTGCCGAAGCGGTTCGACAACTGGACCCTTCGGGACATATGACCCTGATCGGCGATGAAACCGCCATTCCCTACAGCCGGCCCATGATCAGCATGGCCCTCGACGGCTCTACCCCTTTGGAAAAACTGCCCATCCGTGGCCCGGGTATTTACGAAGACCTCAACATTGAAACACACTTGGGGAACCGCATCTCAGAAATTGACGCAGGACGGCGAGACGTCGTCATTGAAGGCGGAAAACGGGTCCCTTTTGACCGGCTTCTCATCGCTACAGGCGCCGATGCACGACCCGTCGAAGCCAAGGGTGCGGATCTTGAAAATATCCACTACCTGAGAACCGAAGCCCATGTGCGTCACATCATCCATGCACTCCCCACCGTACGAAACCCCCTGGTTCTGGGCGGCGGTCTTGTGGGATTTAAGGCCGCTTACGGCCTGCTCAAAAGAGGCCTCAAACCCACCATGCTCATTACATCCGCCTATCCCCTCTCAATGCAGGTGGACGAGGTGGCCGGAAAAATGATCCTGGATGAACTGGTCCGGCATGGATTGACGGTTCGGGTGGGCGTCAGCGTCAGCGCCTTTGAAGGGAGTGAAATGGTTGAAGGGGCGCTACTCTCAGACGATTCCGCCCTGCCCTGCGATCTTGTGATAGCCGGAAAAGGCGTTGTACCATCCCTCTCCTTCGTACCACAAAACAGCATTTCTGTTGGGCAGGGGATCCTTGTGGATGAACACATGGAGACCTCGCTCAAGGGTGTCTTCGCCGCCGGTGATGTGGCCGAGTGTTTTGATATTGCGCGGAAAACACGTTGGCTGAATGCCATCTGGCCGGAGGCCGCCATGCAGGGGCGCACGGCCGGGATGAACATGGCCGGGCGAAACGTTTCTCATGCCGGCAGCCTCAGCCGGAATGTGATGCGCATATTTGACCTGGATCTTATGACCATGGGCCTGGCCAATCCGAAATCCGATTCCGAATACGACGTTCTGAATGCCCACGATTTCCGAAACAACGTCTATCGGAAGCTGGTGTTCAGGGAAAACATCCTGATGGGCGCGGTTCTGGTGAATGACATTGAACAGGGGGGACTTTTGCTGGCGCTGATTCAAAACAAAACACCCATTTCCATACCTAGGAAAAAACTGCTTGCGCCGGGATTTAACTTCCGGCAGATCATGAAGTGAGAGAAAGGAGGCAATATGAAAGAAGTCATGGTTCACCCCGAAAGGTGTGTGGGGTGCATGCAATGCATGATCGCGTGCGCCACGGCACATTCTCAAACGCGGCAGCTCTTGACCGCGCTCATTGAGACACCGCTTCCCAAATCACGGGTCCATGTGGGTGCAGGGCTGTACAATGAAGGATTCCCCAACCGATGCAGGCACTGCAACCCGGCCCCCTGTATAGCGGCCTGCCTGGCAGGCGCTATCCTTCGTGATCCTGAAAGGGACACCGTCCTGGTCAACCCGGACAAGTGTATCAACTGCGCCAGCTGCGCCATGGCATGCCCCTACGGCGTCATCCGTTTTCATGAAGACAGCACAGCACCCCCGGAAAAAACCGTTGCCGTCAAGTGCGACAACTGTGATCAGCGGCAGGCGGAGGGACTCATTCCGGCCTGTGTAGAAGTGTGTAAATCGGGTGCTCTGACCTTCGAAGAAAGCACCGATGCCCTGAAACGAAAGACCGATGAAGTGGCCAGGTCCGTGTCCCGGGAGGCTGAAGAGATGTCCTTGTCCCCGGCCTTTTCCCCGTTAACCGCTGCAAAAAGGGCACAACTGTCCCTGTGATATTGCGCTTTCAACGATAAGGAGAGAAAGATGGATAAGAAATTTGAGGATCTCACCATTACGCAAGATGGCCAACTGCTTTTGGAGAAGGCGGAAAAAGATCAGGTGGAAACCGTATGGGAAAGGCTTCAGACCCAGCAGCCCCAATGCGGATACTGTGACCTGGGATTGAGCTGCCGGATCTGTATCATGGGTCCCTGTCGAGTGGACCCCTTCGGGGAAGGACCCCAGAAAGGTGTCTGCGGCGCCGATGCGGACATCATTGTGGCCCGGAACCTGTGCCGCATGGTGGCAGCCGGGGCCGCTTCTCATTCAGACCACGGCCGGGATCTGGTGGAAGTGCTGGCCGCTGTCTCCGAGGGTAACGCCCCCGGTTATCAGATTCGAGATGTGGAAAAGCTCAAAACGGTGGCCGCCGAATACGGCATCGACCCGGAGGGAAAGGATGTCCTGCCCCTGGCGGGAGAGCTGGCTCAGGCCATGATGGAAGACTACGGCATGCGTCAGAAACAAATCAAATTACTGACCAGAGCACCTCAAAAGCGTCGGGATCTCTGGAAAAAAATCGGCATAACCCCCCGGGGAATTGATCGCGAAACCTCAGAAATGATGCACCGAACCCACATGGGCGTTGACAACGGCTGGCAGAGTCTGTTGCTGCAGGCCCTTCGCAATGCCCTTTCCGACGGATGGGGCGGATCCATGATCGCCACCGAAGTGTCGGACATCCTGTTTGGCATTCCCGCCCCCAAACCCACCACGGTGAACGTGGGTGTTCTGAAAGAAGACCAGGTCAATATCATCGTCCATGGCCACAATCCGGTGGTTTCCGAGATGATTCTAAAGGCTTGCGAATCCCCTGACATGATCGCCCTGGCAAAAGACAAAGGCGCGAAGGGGATTAATCTTGCCGGGGTCTGCTGCACCGGCAATGAGCTTCTAATGCGCCATGGGGTCCCCATGGCGGGCAATCACCTGATGACGGAACTGGTACTCTCCACGGGGGCAGTGGAAATGATGCTGGTGGATTACCAGTGCATTATGCCGTCTCTCGGCACCGTGGCCGCCTGCTACCATACGAAGATGATCAGCACCAGCGACAAAGCCCGTTTTCCCGGCATGGAACATCGGGAATTTCATCCCGAAAATGCCGAGCAGATGGCCATGGAATTGGTGACGGAAGCTGTCAATAATTTTGTGGCCCGTGGCAACGTCTACATTCCGGTGGAACCGGTCAACGCGGTGGGGGGATTTTCCGTGGAGACCATTATCGGGGCCCTGGGGGGCACACCCGATCCGCTCCTGGATGCCATCAAGGCCGGTAAAATTCGCGGCGCTGTCGGAATCGTGGGATGCAACAACCCTAAGATCAAACATGATTACGGACATGTGACCCTCACCAAACGGCTCATCGAAAATGACGTGCTGGTGGTGGATACGGGGTGTGTTTCCGTGGCCAATGCCAAGGCAGGGTTCAAGGTACCTGAAGCCATCGAGATGGCGGGCCCGGGTCTCAAGGAGGTGTGTGGTTCTTTAGGTATTCCACCGGTGCTGCATCTGGGAAGCTGCGTGGACAACGTGCGCATCCTGGTACTCGTCTCAGCGCTGGCCAGTGCCCTTGATGCGGATATCAGCGACCTGCCCATTGCCGGCGCCGCCCCCGAGTGGTACTCCGAAAAGGCGGTGACCATCGGAACCTATTTTGTGGCCTCAGGCGTTACAACAGTTCTGGGTCCCATGCCGCCCATTGCCGGGAGCATGAATGTGGTAAAACTGCTGACCGAGGGCTTAAACGATGTGGTTGGTGCGACCTTTGCCGTGGAGCCGGATCCGGAAAAGGCGGCCCTGCTCATTCGCAGGCACATTGAAGGAAAACGCAAGGCGCTGGGACTGGCCTCTGTGGACGTGTAATCTGAAAAAACTTCCGCATTTCCAATTCAAAATTGGAAATGCGGACCACCTCAATCCCTTTTCCCATTACTTTTCCGAAAGGAATTCAATGATCAGGCGTGCGGTTTCTTCCGGTTTTTCCTCCTGGGGAACATGGCCACAAAAGGGGATTACTTCCAGCGTTGCATTGGGTAGGGCTTCTTTAAATTTAAAGCCGTCCTGAAGCGGAATCCAGGCATCATCCCGGCCCCAGATGATCAAGGTATCCACCTGGATTTCGGGAATGCGCATGGCATATTCCTCGAAGGAAATTGTCGATATGGCGCGCCCCAGTGCGGTCAAAGCACCAAAGGCATTTTCGGTACGGAGGCGGTTATAGTAGGCATCAATCTGTTCAGCCGTAACGGATGCGGGGGCGAAGTAGACCTGTTTGTAGATATCCTGAATCACCCAGCGACCGAAAACCAACCTTGCAACGCCCCCTGCTCCGGGAAGACCCGCAAGACGTACCGGAAAGGGTATGTCGTGCATAAAGCCTGCGGCATCGATCAGCACCAGCTTTTTCACCTTTTCGGGATGCGCCAGGGCCATGTTCCAGGCGATGGCACCACCGAGAGAATTCCCCACAAGCACCACCTTCCGAAGACCCATTTTATCCATCCAGACATTTACTTCCTTCATGAGTTGCCAGGGTGAGTAATCGGCGTCTTCGGGTTTATCGGACCACCCGGAACCTTTCATGTCCAATGCCCAAACATGGAACCCCCTGGCCTGAAGGATCGGGGCGACTTTCTCCCAGGTGTAGGTGGAAGACGCAAAGCCATGGAGTAGAAAAATATCCTGTCCCGGACCGGGGTATTCGGTGTAGTGATATCTGACATCATCGATGGTCACAAAATGATCATGGATATCAGGATGAGGCACTTGTCCATTGGGCAGATCCTGAACAAAAAGACCGCAGGAAACGGTTGCCAGAACCGTAACACATAAGAGGAACAATAGGTGTATTCGCTTTTTCATAGTGTTCATCTCCGGTCATGAAGATTAGCCGTTCACAGGGTGCAGGGGGCAGTTGTCAGAGGGCAGGATGGAATTCGTAGCTGATTTTGCTGCACCCTGACAACTGCCCCCTGTAAACAATTACATTTTATAAAACAGAGTCCAGCCTGGTTCCTGCTCACCAATATGTTCCGTTTCAGGGTAATTTGTCAAGGCATACGCTGCACTCTTGAATAATCCTGCGGGAAGCGGTATCGTGCTCGAAATTGTCCATGGCAGGGATTAAGATTTCCTGATCCATTTCCGGAGATAAGGGAATATCCACATGGCTGTAAGCATCGCGCTGATTATTCTTTTGGGATTGTGCGGCGACTACCTGTTTCGTCAAATGAAACTGCCGGGACTGGTGGGAATGCTGCTCGTGGGAATATTCATAGGCCCCTATGTCCTGAATCTCATTGCCCCGGATATGATGATGGTGTCAGGGGATTTCCGAAAGATCGCCCTCATCGTGATCCTGCTTCGAGCCGGCTTTGAACTGCGGCGCGACACCCTCAACCGGGTCGGAAAGGCCGCATTGACCATGAGCGCCTTACCGGCGATCTTTGAGATTGCCGGTGTCATGCTGGTGGCACCCCGGCTTCTTGGCATGACCTACCTGGAAGCCGCCATCCTCGGTTCTATCCTCGCCGCGGTTTCCCCGGCCGTGGTGGTACCCCTGATGATCGATTTCATGGACCGGGGGCGCGGCGCGAAAAAGGGCATCCCCACTCTCATTTTGGGCGCCTCAGCCATAGATGATGTCTTTGTCATTGTCCTCTTTACCGTTTTTCTGGGCATGTACGGGGGCGGGGAGGTAAACCTGTGGGTAAAGCTTGCCGAAATCCCCGTCAGCATTGTCCTCGGCATCATAGCGGGTCTGATTCCCGGCTACCTTCTCTATCGTCTCTTTACCAAATACGACTGGCGCCCCCCCAAACGAACCATCGTGGTCATGGGAATGGCCATCTTCCTGACCTGGCTGGAGCGGGCCCTGGAAAACTGGGTCCCCATCGCAAGTCTGCTGGGCGTCATGGCCATCGGATTTGTCATCCTGGAAAAATCCGAGGCCATCGCCCATATTATTTCGCAAAAACTGAAGAAGCTCTGGGTCTTTGCGGAACTCCTCCTGTTTGTGCTGGTGGGCGCCCAGGTCAATATTCAGGTGGCCTGGAAGGCTGGCCTGGCGGGAATCCTTGTTATTTTGGTAGGGCTTCTGTTCAGAAGCGTGGGAACTTATATCTCCCTTTTCGGTACAAACCTGAGCGTAAAAGAAAAGCTCTTTTGTGTGGTGGCCTATATCCCCAAGGCCACGGTCCAGGCTGCCATCGGCGCCTTGCCCCTGGCCGCAGGCGTGGCCTCCGGGGAGGTGATCCTGGCCGTGGCCGTGCTCTCCATTCTGCTTACAGCACCCATCGGGGCCATCGGCATCAAAATCCTGGGAGAGCGGATACTGGACAGTGGGGAACGTTCGTCCTACATGTTCAAGGAATTGATGGAGAGCATGGGCCTTCCCCGGGTTGGAGAACGGGTCAGAAACAAAGAATTTGACACGGTTTGGAAAGTGATCGAAGAGAAGGAGACCTGGATCGAGGCACCGGATACGCCCGGCAAAGGGAAAGAGGTGGTGCGACCGATGCCTGCTATCTCGCTGCGGTACTGGAAAGAAGACACGAGCAATGGGCCAGGCACCGGGAAAACCCTGGCCTATCGCTACAGCGAGATGGATACCCCCTTTGACCGTCACTGGGAGATCCTTTACGACTGGTAAGGCAAATCAAACATGACACATCTATTGTTGAAAGTGATCGGCAACATTCTTCTCTGGCTCATACTGTGTGGGATGACCGCCTGGGGCGCCCTGGCGATCTTTTTCTCCTGCCTGCCGAATCCAGCCAGACCCGTACTGTCCATTCTCTTTGCCCTGATCCAACTGGCGGTTCTGTTTTTCCTGCGGCCCAAAGGTCTGTCATACGTGATTTTTTTTGCTCTGTTCGTCATAGTTCTGTCGGGATATTTTGCCATGAAACCTTCCAACGACCGGGACTGGCAGGCAGATGTGGCGGCCCTTCCATATGCTGATATTGACGGCAATCGGGTAACGGTCCACAATATCCGCAATTGCGATTATCGTAGCGAAACCGATTATACAGCCCGATATTATGATCAGCGCTTTGATGTCTCACAACTTGACTCCATTGACCTGTACCTGGTGAACTGGGGCATTCAATATATTTCCCACACCATGATCAGTTTCGGATTTCAGGGCAATCGATATCTATGCATTTCCATTGAAACAAGGAAAGAAAAAGGGGAAGATTACTCCACCGTCAAAGGGTTTTTCCGCCAGTATGAATTGATGTATGTGGTGGCAGACGAACGGGACCTGGTGCGTCTTCGCACCAATTATCGAAAAGACGAAAACGTTTATCTTTACCGCTTAAACGGCTCAAGGGCGGTTTTCCGGAAAATTTTCCTCAACTACATGCATTATATCAACCAGCTCAAAATGGAGCCTGAATGGTACAATGCCCTCACTGGCAACTGCACCACCCAGATTCGAGGCCACACAGCCCCTTACACCGGGAAAACAAATTGGGACTGGCGGATTCTACTCAATGGCCAACTGGATGAAATGGCCTATGAAAACGGTCTGCTGAATCAGTTCCTTCCCTTCGAAACCCTCAGGCAGAAGAGCATCATCAATCAACGGGCCAAAGGACTGGATCAACACCCGGATTTTTCAATACTGATTCGGAAGGGGCTCCCCGGTATGGAAGGTTAGCATATGAAAAAAGAATGGATGCGCAATTTCGAACGGCCGATTCTGTGCCTCTCGGTCTTATTGATACTTTTCTTGGGCGGATGCGGCTCCATCGGAACCAGGGATGTGGGTTTCCGAAAAGCTTATGAGCAGATCAACACCAATGCCCTTCTGGATGAACAATACAGCGCCACCTCAAAAAATGTATTGCAGCGCTATAACATGGGCATTTATTTTAGAGAACATCCTTTGAAATGTCTCAACGAACTCCATAAAAAAGCCCTTACGGATAACCGAAGGGATCTGCTTTTTGCTTTGGCGGAACTGAATTATTTCACAGCCAAATATACCCTGAGAGACCTGGATGACAGCCCGCTTCCCGAAAACCGGCAATACTATCTGAGTGCTGCCATCTACGCCTATTTTTACCTTTTCAATAACACCCGGAACAAGCCTGCGAATCCTTTCAATCGGCGTTATCGCCTGGCATGTGACATTTACAACATTGCTCTTGCAGGGGCATTGACCAATGCAAAAAGCAATCTGGTTTTTGAAGCAAGAATCCGGCAGTTGCCTTTCGGACGTATTGACTTATCGCTCAATACCCAAAATTTTCCGGTCAAACTGGATCAGATCTCAAAGATTGTTGCTGCGGATCGATTGGATATCTACGGCCTCAGCCGCAGAAACCGGGACGCCGGACTGGGGGTTCCCTTTATCGCCGTGGGCAAGAAAACCGCTGGATTGCCCATTAAGCGCACCTCGCCCGGAACCCTGTTCATGCGAATTGAACGGGATATTCAAGCATTCGAGAGTGGAAACCTGCGTGGCTCCATGGAGCTTTACGCTCCCTTTGATCGAACCCGCGTGGAAATCCATGGTAAATCCGTACCCCTTGAAAGCGACCTGAGCGCCCAACTGGCCTACAATCTCAATCAGCCTGACTTCTGGACGTTGGATATTACAGGTTTTTTTACGGGGAAAGGCGCTATTCCCATCGGCCTCTATCTTATCAAGCCCTATAATCCAGCACAAATCCCAGTCGTATTTGTTCACGGTACCGCCAGCAGCCCGGTCTGGTGGGCGGAAATGGCCAATACCCTGTTTGCGGATCCGATCCTGCGACGGCACTGCCAGTTCTGGTTCTATTTCTATGACAGCGGCAAAACCCTCAATTTATCAGCCCGTCAGTTTCGTGAAACACTGACAAGCAAGGTGGCTGAACTAGATCCCGAAGGCCGGAATAAAGCCTTGCGGAACATGGTGATTATCGGTCACAGCCAGGGAGGTCTGTTGACCAAACTGGCCGCCGTCGACACCAAAGACGGTATCATCAGGGGCGTCACTGGAAAAGGGTTGGAAGACCTTAACCTGACGCCTGAGCAGCGCGAGATGATCAGAAAAAGGGCCGTCTTTGAACCACTGCCCTTCGTGGCCCGGGTAGTGTTCATTTCAACACCCCATCGAGGCAGTTTCCTTGCCGGAGACTTGATTCGCAATCTGGTTCGCCGACTGGTATTCCTGCCCGTGGACATTGTCAAACAGACGGTGATTCTGGGGAAAGCCCTGGCCGCGGCCGAAGTGCCGGAGGAGTGGCGTACCGAAGGCCGTACCAGCATCGACAGCATGAGCCCAGAAAATCCAGCGCTTCTGGCCCTTGCAGAAATTCCCCTGGCACCCGGCGTCAGAGGGCATTCCATTATTGCCGTCCAAGGCGAAGGGGATCCCACCGGATTAGATGACGGGGTGGTGGAATACAAAAGCGCTCACTTGGATTATGTGGACTCGGAATTTATCGTCCAAAGCGGCCACTCCTGCCAGGGACACCCCCTGACCATCGAGGAAGTGCGACGGGTATTGCTTTTGCATCTGGATACAAAGAAAAGTATGGATGCCCACACAACCGCTTCAGAAAAATAGGTGAAAGGTCTGTACCCCGCAATCAAAGGAAAAAACCCAAAACGTATTTACCGGCCGTGAGCAGAATTATTCCCGCCAGCATCCATTTGATGGCCCTTGCCGGAACAAACTTCTGGCAACGGGCCCCCAGGTACATCCCCACCATGCCACCAAGCCCGAACATCACGCCCAGCAACCAGTCCGGCGCAACAGACATGTTTGGGTAGAACGGTGCCATCAGCTGGTAAAAGGCAACGCCGGCCACTGATGTGACAAAAGTTCCCATGAGGGCCGCGCCGGCCACGGTGTAGACCGGCAGGTGGAAGAAGGCCACAAAAAAGGGGGCAATGATGGCGCCCCCGCCGATGCCGTATATCCCTCCCACAACCCCCACAATGAGGCTCAAGGCAAAAATTCCCCAGAATGACACATCAAACTGTTCGCCATAAAAGGTGTAACCCAGCCGTGACAGGTTGAAATGGGTCACTTTAACCGCGGCGGTAAACGTCTTATCTGGTGATCCTCCTTTTTGAGAGGCTTGTTCATAATTGCTTACCAACTCCTGGAATCGCTTTTCGGCAACCGATTTTTCAGCCCCTCCCTTTTTCTTCAGCAAATCCATTCCCATCTTAAGTCCGATCCAGAGAAGCACTCCCCCTGCAAAAAGCTTGAACGCTTTTGGATCCGGCAGATAGGCGATCCGCACAAAGGCGCCGATAAAAACGCCGGGCAGGGTCCCCGCCACCACCACCCAGGTCAGCGGCCACACCATCCGCCCTTCCCTGCAATACCGATACACACCGCTGGGAATGGCCACGATATTGAACAACTGGTTTGTGGCACTGACGGAAGGATTGGTATACCCCAGGAAAGACATTTGAAACGGGAGCAGCAGAAAAGCTCCGGACACACCGCCCATGGACGTAAAAAAAGATATGACAAATGCCACCACAGGGGGCACCCAGATGGAAACTTCCACGTCGGCTGTCGGGAAATACAATGAATATCCTCTGAAAATTGCGGCGGGCGCAAGAGTCGAAACTGTTCGCTGGTTTTCATTATGGTTTTGTTGTGGAAAAGTTGTCAAGTGCATTTGCACTCGAAAAATAAATCAATCCCCCCTTTTTTTTCGCGCTGCCCCGGAACGTTATTTTTTTATTGACAAACAAATTCGTTCAGAATACGTTTATATTGTTCACATCGTTCATTACGTTTCAACTGTTTTCTGGGAGATCCAAATCAATGAGTCAAGAGATCCTTACGGTCCCGCAGGCCGCAAAGTATTGTGCCATCGGCAGGGTGACCCTGTGGAAATATGTCAAGTCCGGGGAGTTAAAAGCATCCGTTACCCCCGGAGGTCATTACAGAATTCTAAAAAGTGACCTAGAAGATTTCGCCCGCCGAAAAGGAATGTACCCCATCGCCACCTACGAACCCGCCAAAAAGAAGATTTTGATTGTCGATGATGACCCAGAGATCCGAAAACTGATGGAGAGGATTTTTTCCGCGCATCAATACGAAACGGAAACCGCCGAGGAAGGGTTTGAGGCTGGGGTAAAAGTTCCCACATTTCAGCCGGGTCTGATTATTCTTGACCTCCACATGCCCGGAAGGGACGGCTTTGAGGTGTGCAGGCAAATCAAGCAAAACCCTGAGACCTCGCACATAAAGATATTGATCATTACCGGTTATGACAGCGAAGAGAATCGAAATCGAATCGTTGCGGAGGGAGCCGACGGGTACCTGGCTAAACCTTTCGAAAAAGACACCCTTCTTCGCCATGTAAAAAATCTTTTATCGTAAAAAATAGGGATGATGGACAAGACTGATAAGACAACAACACACAGAAAGGAGATACCATGAACGGAAAAGAAAGAATTATCAATCTGTTAAAGAAAGAAAAAGTAGATCAGGTCCCATGGGTACCGTTTGCCGGGGTCCACGCGGGAAAACTGAAAGGGCATACGGCAAAAGAAGTCTTGCAGGACAAAGACAAACTGGTTGAGTCGCTCCTGGAAGTCAAAAAGATCTACCAGCCGGACGGGATGCCGGTGGTTTTTGATCTGCAGATCGAAGCGGAGATTCTGGGTTGTGAACTGTTATGGGCAGACAACAACCCCCCGTCGGTCAAATCGCATCCCCTGGCTGATACAAAAGATATTCCATCTAAGATCCCTTCAAAGGATGATGGAAGGCTTCCCATGATTCTGGAAGCCATGAAAGAAGTGAAGGAAAAAGTAGGCGATGACACAGCGCTTTACGGTTTGTTTACGGGCCCTCTCACCCTGGCATCCCATTTAAGGGGCCAGTCTTTTTTCATGGACATGGCCATGGACCCCGAATATTGCAAAAACCTGCTCAAATATTCGACCCAAATCGCCAAAGTCATGTGCGACTATTTTATTGAAGCCGGCATGGATGTCATTTCAGTTGTCTGTCCCCTGGTCTCACAGGTTTCGCCGAAACAATTCAAAGCGTTATTATTGGAACCCTACAAAGAAATTTTTGATTATATCCGCAGCCGAGGGGCGCTTTCCTCCTTTTTTGTATGCGGAAATGCCGGACCCAATATCGAGCCTATGTGTCAAACAAACCCGGATTCCATTTCAGTGGACGAAAATGTTGACATGGTTAAATCAAAGGGAATTACCGACAAATATGATATTGTAATCGGCGGCAACATTCCCTTGACCACCGTGATGCTGCACGGCACACAACAGGACAACATGAAATACATTGTGGATCTTCTGGACCAAGTAAGCCATGAAAGGCTGATCATTGCACCGGGTTGCGACATGCCCTACGATCTGCCCATTGAAAACAGCATTGCCGTACAAACGGCCATTCGAGATACGGAAACAGCGAGACAAATGGTAAAGGATTATACGGCAGTGGAAGAAAACGTGATCGACATCGTCCTGCCCGATTACGAGAGCCTGAAAAAACCGTTCGTCGAAGTATTTACGCTGGATTCTGTGGCCTGTGCCGCCTGCACCTATATGCTGGGCGCCGCAATGGACGCAAAAGAGCATTTTGGGGATGCCATTGACGTGATAGAGTACAAATTCACTGAAAAAGCATCTATTGCACGATGCAAAAAGATGGGCGTGGTGAATCTGCCCAGCATATATATCAATGGAGAATTGGCATACAGTTCCATTATTCCAAACCAAGAGGAACTATTCTCAAAGATAAAGGCGCTTCTGTAGGAGGAAACATTGATTGACATTTATCTGATCACCGGTTTTTTGGGGGCCGGGAAAACGACCCTCATGAAAAACCTCGTGAAGGTCTTTGAAAATGACAAAGTGGCGCTCATCGTAAATGAATTCGGGCAGGAAGGCGTCGATGCAGCGGTTCTTGAAAAAGAAGGCATGGTCATTGAACAAATCGTTGACGGGTCCATTTTCTGTGTATGCCGTTCGGATAAATTTATCGACGCCATTTTAAAAACCAAAGAGATGGGAATCGATAGTCTGCTCGTGGAAAGTTCGGGATTGGCAAATCCTTTCGGAATGCATGAAGTGACCAGCATGCTTCATAAATTGTCTCCGGATACCTTCCACTACAGCGGCTCCATCTGTGTCGTGGATGCCAAACATTTCAGTAAACTTTCCGACATGGTTCCGGTGCTCATCGAGCAGGTACAGGGCGCCGATCTGTTGCTCATTAATAAGACCGATCTTTCAACGCCAGAGGAGGTGGAAAAGGTTGAAAATACCGTTCGGAAGCTGAATGGCGAGGTCCCGATCATCAGAACTTCTTTTGCGCGTATTCCGGATGATGCGCAGATACAAGCGCTGCGGTGGCATAAAGGGACCATGAAAGGCTTCCTTGTAAAACAGACCCCCGGGATTGACAAATTTGTTTTAAAATTTGACACGATCCCCATTGATCAACTGGTCATCTGGCTGAAAGAATGGACGGAGCGAGTCTACAGGGTCAAAGGATTCTGTTCAGAAAACAACCAACAATTCTACATTCAGGCGGTTCATGATGATGTCAGCGTGTCTGAACTGGACCATCAAAGAAAGGAGAATTTTCTCATTGTGCTGGGGCCGGCCCGTGATGAGATAAAAAAGGGCATTCAATCCAGTTGGTCAGAGCATTTTCAAACGGAACTCAGACTTGAATAAGAAAATGAGTCAAAAAAAACATTTCAAACTTTATGGTGAAGGAGGATGATAATGGGTTCAAAAAAGATTAACGGCGGCCGTGCTTTCCCCAACAGGATGGAAATCATGTCTTCCCAGGCGGTGGATAAAATCATAGACGTTACCCTTGGGTACCTTGAAGACACCGGGGTAAAATTTGACAGTCACGAACAGGCATACGATACCTTATCCAAGGCGGGATGCGATATCTCCTCGGAAGGCATGGTGAAGTTCCCCCCCGGCCTTGTGAAAGAGTGCCTGGGGCAATGCCCCGACAGCTACAAATGGTGGAACCGCGAAGGGACTGAATGCGTGGAATACGGTTCCGGAAACACCTGCTTTATCTCTTCCTGCTGGGCGCCCAATTATATTGATCCCTATACGGGGGAGAAAAAATCGGGTGATCAGGAAGGGATTGCCATTCTAACAAAACTCAGTGATGCCCTTCCGGAAATAGACATCAGCGGCATTCCCATCACAACAGGCGACTTTGTCGCTGATGGCGCCACCATGATGGCCAATACCACAAAACCGGTTCATTTTGGCGCAGGTGAAAATGCGGATGCGTTGAGAGGACTTATCGAATTAGGGAGTGCGGTTCGCGGAAGTATTGAACAACTCAGGGAAAAGCCCTATTTCAGCCTTCATATCAACCCGGAACTGCTTCGCTATCCTGCTGCCATCAGTGAACAGATTCAATTGTGCGCCGAAAACAATATCCCCATTTTCATCGCCACCATGGGGATCGGGGGTCTTTCGAGCCCCATTACCATGGCGGGAACCCTCACCATATGTCTTGCCACCACCTTTCCGGGAATTGTACTGGCGCAGTTGCTCAAGAAAGGTCTTCCCTGCACAGAGACGTCCACCCCGTCTTTCATGGACCCCGCCACCGCGGCCATAAGAGGTATTCCCGAAAACGCATTGACAGATATGGCAAAACTTGAAGTGTGCCGGAAACTGGGTCCTCTTGTGGGTCAGCTCTCCGCATTCGGGGCCATCACGCCTGAATTCAACCAGGATGCTATCGCAAAAATCACATGGGATTTCGGTGAACTGGCCACCTGCTCTTTTGATTCCTTTCTGGCCATCGGCGCGGTGGATACCGGGCTGGTGAATTCACCCCACGCCACCGTTTACGCCAATGAGTTGGCCAGCATGGCACGACGGGTCTGGCGCGGCATACCGGTGGATGACGACGCTTTTGCCATGGATGTAATCAAAGAGGTGGGAAGCGGCATGTATCTCACCCAGACTCATACGGCGCTCCATGCACGGAAAGATTTGTGGAGAGGCAAATACATCAAGAATATTTCCAATGATACCTGGGAAACGAAGGGCAAAAAGGACATCAGTGAGAGGATTCAAGAAGATCTAAAGAAAATCCTCGATTCCCATACGGTTGAACCGCTTTCCGAATCTCTTGGAAATGCGGTGGATGATATTGTGGCAAAGTATAGGTAGCGGCTGATTCACAAGATAAAGAAAGGGAGAACAAACATGGGCATTAAAGACGAAATCAAACAAAAGGTCATCGACGGCGATATTCCAGGCACAAAGGAAGCCGTACAAAAAGCGCTCGAATCAGAAACGCCGGCACCGGACATTCTGCTGGAGGCGCTGGTTCCCGGAATTCAGGAAGTGGGGCGATTATTTGAAGCGGAGGAATATTTCCTCACCGAAATGATGATGGCGGCGGAGGCCATGAAACAGGGAGTGGCCGAGATACAGCCGCTTCTGGCAAGCACCGATATCAAATCAAGCGGAAAGGTGATTATTGCGTCGGTGGCGGGAGATGTGCATGACATCGGAAAAAACCTGGTGGCCCTGATGATTCAAAGCGCAGGTTTTGATCTGGAGGATATGGGGGTGGATGTGGCGACGGAAAAAATCGTTGAAGCCGTAAAGACGTCTTCCCCTGACGTTTTAGCCCTTTCCGCGCTTCTGACCACCACAAGGCTCGAAATACCGGTTATTGTCGAAGCGCTGAAAAGCGCAGGACTGAGAGAACAGGTCAAAGTATTGGTGGGCGGCGCTCCCATCACGGATGATTTCGCTCAAGAGTCGGGCGCCGATGGTTATGCCCCCGATGCCTTGCAGGCAGCGAAGGCGGTGCAGAGACTCATTGACGGGTGATTCGCCACTTAGGAAACCCGGTTCAGGATGTCGGATAAAATCTTTGAACCGGGTTGAAACAAACAATGAAAGAAGACAAGAAATATTACCTCGGAATCGGCCTTTTTGTTTACTGTTTTATACCGTGGGTCTTCACTTTTCTGGTGTTGCCATTCCTGCCTGTCTCTAAAGTCAATGCCGTCTCCATTGCGACGGGCCTTTTGATTTCCTCGGAGATTTCTTTCCTGCTATGCGTCGCGTTGCTCGGCAAACCGTTTATTCAGGTCATCAAAACAAAGATAAAAGGCATTTTCAGAAAAAAGGGTGCGGCGGATCTCAAGCCGGTGGGGAAAGTTCGGCACGCTGTCGGCATCACGATGCTGCTGGCGGCCTCCATTGTGCCCTATTCCCTGACAGAAATCGCACTCCTTTTAGGTTATGTGGAGAAATATGGTCACACCGATTTGATCAACCTCCTGATACTCGGGGATGTGCTGTTCATCACAAGCTTCTTTATCCTTGGCGGAGAATTCTGGGCCCAGGTCAAGAAACTCTTCGAGTGGCCTGGAAATAGGGAAGTTCCTGAAAATAGCTAAACATTTAACAAGAAAGGATATTGCCATGAAAACATCCATCAAGAATTTACGGGCGGTTAAGATTCTGATCGCCTTGGGGTTAGCAATCATCTTCACCGCGGGCATCGTTTGCGCAGGGCAGCCTAATGAAATCACCAAAAGGGAAGTACTCGAAGCACAGAAGGCCTGGGCTGATGCTCTTGTGAATATCGGGAAAAAGTACACGGATAATCAAGACTATAAACAGGCAGCAAAAGACGCTGTTGATGGGTTATACGCATACCAGACCGGTCAAGTCTTGTTTAAACCGACCAAGGCCTCAGATAACAAATTTCGGACGACAAGAGAAGGCGCCATATCCTATTTCATCGGACAGAATAAGAGTTTTCCTGAAGACAAAGGGTTTGCCCTGCAACCATGGACAAAGGTCCGTTTCAAAAATGCCGGATTCTACATGAACGGCGATGTAGCAGTAGCCATGGGAAAGTATTTTTTTACACCCCAAAAGGGCAGTGTCGTAAAAGTAGAATACACCTTCGGCTATGTAAAAAACGATGCTGGAAAGCTCAAAATTTTCCTACATCATTCCTCGCTTCCGTACAGCAAGAAGTAAGACTGCAAATATTTATCCTTCACATCCCCTTGTGCTGCCCCTGAAAGGGATCATCGCTGCACGTTTTGCTCTCACAAACCATACCACCGCCGCTATTTTCCACTGATCCCGGGCCCCTACCCTTCAAAGGGCATTCCACGTTTTCACAATCGCACCCACCACCGGTTTTGGCTTTTTTGACATACCGCCAGACGAGATAGCCAGCCGCCAGACACACGATAAAAACAACAGCAATTGTATCCAAAACCTCTCCTTACCAACGACCGCCCGAAAAAGGCAGCCACGTACTGTTATGTCCCTCATCTCTACAAAAGTGTCAAGCAGGATGCAGAAATCTTCTATGAACACTTTCGGCCAGCAAAAAAGAAACCATTACGGACCGGTAATGTTCAGGAAAGGATGCCGTAAGCCTGGGGGTTTAAAGTGTCTGCAACTTCAATCGATAAAACTTATGGCTAAACATCAAGTAAAACAAGGAGGGATCATGAACATTCAAACAGGAGAACAGGGTCGACAGATATCCGTGGAGGATTTTCAATCCCCCCCCAACCCGGTAAACGACACTCCCCAACCCTCAGGACCCCAGTTCACCAGCATTCAGACCATCAACGAATCGGTGCAGCAGGAATCCGCATGGGTTCGGCCTCTGGAACAGGAAATCGGTCGTGTTATCGTCGGCCAGAAGGTGCTGATCGAACGTTTGCTGGTGGGCATCCTTTCAAACGGCCACATCCTCCTGGAAGGGGTGCCCGGCCTGGCCAAAACGCTGACCCTCAACACCTTGGCATCGGCCATCCAGACGGGTTTTCGGAGGATCCAGTTTACCCCGGACATGCTGCCCGCCGATATCATCGGCACGGAAATCTATAACCCCAGGGATGTCTCTTTCGTCGTTAAACAAGGCCCCGTTTTTGCGAACCTGATCCTGGCCGATGAAATCAACCGCGCCCCGGCAAAGGTGCAGAGCGCCCTGTTGCAGGCCATGCAGGAACGTCAAGTCACCATTGGTGAAAAAACCTACAACCTGCCCGATCCTTTTCTGGTGCTGGCCACCCAGAACCCCATCGAACAGGAAGGGACCTACCCCCTACCGGAAGCTCAGGTGGACCGGTTCATGCTCAAGGTGGTGATCTCCTATCCTTCCATCTCCGAGGAACGGATTATCCTGGATTCGGTGGACATAACCGAGCCCGCACCAAAGGTCAACCCCGTGGTTCAAGTGGAAGATATCATCAGGTCGAGACATGTGGTCAACACCATCTACATGGATGACAAGATCAAAGACTATATTGTCAGCCTCGTTTACGCCACAAGAGAACCGGAAAACTACGGCCTTGACCTGAAACCCTACATTGAATACGGCGCGTCTCCACGGGCCACCATCAATCTAAAAACCGCCAGCAAATCCCTGGCCTTTCTTCAGGGGCGTGGGTACGTAACCCCGGAAGATGTGAAATCCATTGCCATGGACGTGCTCAGGCATCGGGTAAGTATCACCTACGAAGCGGAAGCGGAATCCCTCACCAGCGAGGACATGGTCAATAAAGTGCTGGAAACCATCCCGGTTCCTTAACGCTAAGCGCAAAACAAAACGTAGAGCAAAAACCCTATGCGTAAATAAGGAAAGCATCATGGATACCCGCATCAGCAAGGAGATTCTTCAAAAGGTCAGGCAGGTGGAAATCAAAACCAACCGTCTCGTGGATGATACCCTGGCGGGCCACTATCACTCGGTGTTTAAAGGCCGGGGCATGGACTTCGATGAGGTTCGGGAATATGTGCCGGGGGACGATGTGAGAACCATTGACTGGAACGTGACGGCCCGAACCGGCCGGACCTATATCAAAAAATTCACCGAGGAGCGGGAGCTGACCATCATGCTCATTATTGATGTGAGCGCTTCCGGTGAGTTCGGTTCCGCCTCACAAAGCAAACGGGAAATGATGGCCGAGATCGGGAGCGTTCTGGCCTTTTCCGCCATGCGCAACAACGACAAGGTCGGTCTGGTACTCTTCACGGACGCTGCCGAGCTCTATATTCCACCAGGAAAAGGCCGCTCCCACATTCTGAGGGTCATTCGGGAAATTCTCTTCTTTCAACCTGAAGGAACCGACACCAATCTGGCGACCGCCATGGACTTTACCAACCAGGTGATCAAACGCCGGGCCGTGGCCTTCCTCATCTCGGACTTCTGCCTGCCCGGAGATTTTGACGCTTCTCTGAGCGATCTTCGGCCCAAACTTCGAATTACGGGACGTCGCCATGACCTCGTGGCTGTTTCGGTCAGTGATCAGCGGGAACGGGAGCTTCCTGATGTCGGGCTGATCACCATCGAAGATTCGGAAACCGGCGAACAGGTGGAACTGGACACTTCCCGCCCGGACGTCCGTTCCCGTTTCAAAGACCTGGCGGAAAATCGCCGGAAAAGCCTCAGACGTTCCATCCGTTCAGTGGGGGTGGATATGCTGGAACTTTCCACCGAACGATCCTATCTGGCGGACTTGCGACAGTTTTTCAGTTCCAGAGAAAGGAGAAGGCACTGATGACGCCGAATACTTTCAAACAACCGGCTGTATGGACCATCCCACTCCTGTTGGCGTTGTTTTTCCTGGCCGACGGGTTGGCATGGGGTGCAGCATCAACCAATTCAGTGACCCAGCAACCTTTAAGCAATGTTGTTTCAGCCCCGATTCCATCAAAATCATCCTACCCCCTTTCCCTTTCAACAGGTCCTAAAGGGGACATTCGAGACATCCGCGGCCCTATCCATATCCCGGATCCACGCCTCTGGCTCTTTTACGTTCTGGGCGGGATTTTATTGCTTCTCCTGGCCTGGATGGTCTGGAAATGGTTCAACAAACGGAAATTACACCGTTCCAAGGAAGCGTTTGAGATTGCCTTTGAAGAGCTGGAAGAGGCAAAAACCTTGATGAGCCCGGAAATGGCGGAAAGGTTTTCAGTAATGGTTTCAAGAACCATTCGAACCTACATTGAAAACCGGTTCCGGATGAGGGCCACCCGGAAGACAACCCGCGAATTCATGGCTCAGATGGCGACAGAACCCGTCAGCGAACTTAATCTTCAAAGTAAACCACTGCGTGAATTCCTTTGTCACTGTGATCTGGCAAAATTTGCCAGGCAGACTTTCAGCCATGAGCAGATGAAAAAGATGCACAAGAGCGCCTGGCATTTCGTTGATAAAACACGACCTCAACCCGTTGCGGCAGGAGGTAGATAAATGTTTCATTTCGACCAACCGGAAGTTTTGTGGTTGCTGGCCCTGCTTCCGCTTCTGGCATTCCTACGGGGGCGCAGAGGAGCGGCAGTAGCCATACGGTACTCATCGGCGCAAACCGCTAAAGCCATTGCAGGTGCCCGAAAATCCAGGGCCGGAAAATGGCTGGGAACTTTGCGCATCCTGGCCCTGGGGGCGCTGGTGGTGGCTTTGGCCCAACCCCAGATTGTGCATGGCACATCAGAAGTTGACGCCAGCGGTATCGATATTATCCTGGCGGTGGACGTCTCCGGATCCATGGAAGCACTCGATTTTACCATCAACAATGAACCAGCCAACAGGGTGGAAGTGGTCAAGCAAGTGGTGTCCCGATTCATTGAAGAGCGGCCCGACGATCGTATCGGCCTGGTGGCTTTTGCCGGCCGGCCTTATATGGTCAGCCCTCTCACACTGGATCACCAATGGCTTCAGAAACGCCTCCAAACCATTCATCCCGGTATGGTGGAGGACGGAACGGCCATCGGTTCAGCCCTTGGATCCAGCGTAAACCGACTGAGGGACCAGAAAGCCAAATCCAGAATCGTCATCCTGCTGACTGACGGCATGAACAATGCGGGCAAAATTCTGCCGACTACAGCAGCCGAGGCAGCGGAAACCTTTGGCATCAAAATCTACACCATCGGGGCCGGTTCCCGCGGTGAAGTGCCGGTTCCTATTACTGACCCGTTCGGCAATAGAAAAATCGTGCGAGCAAAAGTCGATATTGATGAGAAAACCCTGAAACAAGTGGCCCAAATGACCGGTGCTCAGTATTACCGGGCCACAGACACCGACAGCTTGGAAAAAATATACAATGACATCAACAAACTTGAAACCACCACCCGAAAAATCAAGAAATTTGAACATCGGAACGAAATGTTTCTGTGGGCTGCACTGGGGGCGCTCCTTCTCATGGGAATTGAGTTGACGCTTAATCAGACCCGTTTTCGGCGATTGCCTTAAAACTATATAAAGAAAGGAAATAAAACCATGCAATTCGCACATTCCATCTGGTTGTTGGCAGGGGTGGCGACCTGCGGAATCCTGGCTGTGAGTTTCTATCATTTTCAGAAAAAGAGCACTGCGGCGTTACAGGAATTCGCCTCCGGGCGCCTTTTGGAAAAACTCACATTAGGGGTTTCCCCCAAAAAACGGATGATCAAACGGGTGATCCTGGTGCTGGCGATGGCTTCGATTTTTGTTGCCCTGGCCCGGCCTCAAATGGGCTTTCAATGGAAAGAAGTCAAGCGAAAGGGTATCGATATCCTGGTGGCAGTGGACACCTCAAAAAGTATGCTGGCAGAAGACGTGAGGCCCAATCGTCTTGAACGCAGCAAATTCGGGATCATGGATTTTGTTTCCAAACTTGAGGGGGACCGGGTTGGCCTTCTGCCGTTCGCCGGCACAGCCTTTCTCATGTGCCCTTTGACCCTTGATTACAACGCTTTCAGGAACTCTCTTGAAGCGCTGGATACAGAAATTATTCCTCAAGGGGGTACGGATCTGGCCAGCGCCATTTATGAAGCGGAAGCCGCCTTTCAAAACGATGCCAACCATAAAATTCTGGTCCTGGTCACCGATGGGGAAGATCTGGAGGGGGCAGCCCTTTCCGCAGCAACAGAGGCGAAAGACAAGGGGTTGACCATCTACACCGTGGGCGTGGGAACGCCTTCAGGTGAACTGATTCCGCTTACGATGGGCGGAAAAGACGGGATTTTCGTAAAAGATGAAACGGGTCAACCGGTGAAATCTCGCCTCGATGAAACCATGCTTCAAAAAATCGCCGAGGCCACCGGGGGCCGTTACGAGCCGCTGGGGCAACAAGCCGAAGGCCTGGAAGCCATCTACCGGGAAAAGCTCAGCCTGGTACCGAAACAGGAACTGGCCGAGAGAATGCAAAGGGTCCCCATAGAAAGATTCCAGTGGCCCCTCATGTTGGCCCTTATCCTGCTGTTGGCGGAGTTTGCCATTTCGGACCGCAAAAGGAGCCGGAAAAACTTTCCCGTCATTAAAACCGCCTACAGGCGCATTCCGAAAATCGGGCGTGTGGCAGGCGCCACTTCCGTTGGGGTGCTGATCCTGCTGGCGATCATTTTTCTGGGGTTTGGGGGGGCGCATGCTTCTCCGGGCGACGCTGAGGCGGCATACAAGGCCGGAAATTACGATCTGGCGGTTGAAGGGTACCGATCCGAAGCCGAAAAAGCCCCGGAAGAGCCACAGCTGCAATTCAACCTGGGTACAGCTGCCTACAAAGGCAAACAATACCCGGAAGCTTTGACGTCCTTTAAGCGAGCCCTGAACGTTCAGGATATACAACTGCAAAACCAATCCTATTATAACATGGGAAACACCCTTTACCGCCAGGGGGAAGAAACTGAAAAACAGAATCCTCAGCAAACCATTCAACACTGGGAAGCTTCCATCCAGGCTTACGACAACGCCTTGAAGTTGAAACCAGAGGATCAGGATGCCGAATTTAACAAAGAATTCGTGAAAAAACGGCTCGAAGCGCTCAAAAAGAATCAGAAACAGAAAGACTGCAACAACAAGGACAAGAATAAGGATAAAAAGAAGAACGATAACCAGAAAAACCAGCAGGCCAATAAAAAAGACTCGAAACAAAACCAGAATAAAGACCAAAAACAGAACAGCAGCGGCCAAAACAAAACCGCAAAAGCTGACCAACAGCAAAAGAAGCCGGATCAAACCCAGACAGCTCAGGCCCCCAAACGCCGACGGCCGGGGCAGATGAGCGAAGAACAGGCCAAAAACCTGCTGGATTCTCTTAAGGGCGTAGAGACAAGGCATGCCTTGTCTCTACACACGGGGCGGGGCGGCAAACCTCAGGATCAGAAGAGGAGGGACTGGTAATGGAAAGCCCCAAAACAAACATGGGAGAAAAAGTCATGACCCGGAGGCGTTTGGTAATGGCAGGCGCCATGTTCCTCCTGGCTGCCGGGGCAGTGGCTTTATTTTCCACCGGCAGCCAGGCGGGTAGGGGCAAGGGAAGCGGAAACAACGCCCCAGG
The DNA here is from genome assembly GCA_964588535.1 of uncultured Desulfobacteraceae bacterium. Classification (GTDB taxonomy): domain Bacteria; phylum Desulfobacterota; class DSM-4660; order Desulfatiglandales; family Desulfatiglandaceae; genus NaphS2. Next base: position 9,406 of record CAZPQA010000026.1, on the reverse strand, counting down.
GGTTTCCCATGGCCGCGTATCAGCCGCGGTCGAACCCGGGCGTATTGCCATGGGTGAAGCCGCCATCCTGGTGGTTCAGGTTACGGGTGAAGCGGCGGGCCCGCCGGCGCTGAGCCCTGTGGATGGTCTTCGATTCTATTCCATGGGTCGAAGCAGCCAATATCAATCCATTAACGGGCGTGTCTCCGCCACCACAAGCTACCTGTTTCAGGTTCAGGCGGAACGCCCAGGGGATTTTGTGATCCCCCCGGTGGAAGCCGCCATCGGTAATAGCGTTCAAAAGTCCAAACCGGTCACCCTGCGCGTGGCCCAGGGGACATCCCGGCAATCAAGACGGAACGCCCTGCCCTTTTCCGGCCAGCCCTCTCAAAACAGAGCATCAAGAGGCACCAGCGATGATATCAAAAAGGGTCAGCTCATGAGCTGGGAAGAAGAGAAACCAGCGTTTCTGAGAGTTCTACCCCGGGCTGGCCGGGCTTATGTGGGCGAACTGCTTCCCATGGAAATCAAGGCCTATTTCCACCAGGGAGTCCAGGCCACCCTACGCACACTGCCGGTCATTGCAGGCGGCGCTTTCGCCTGCCGGGAGTTGAAGGATAAACCTGAGCAAACCCAGGAAATCCTCGACGGAATTCCTTACAACGTGTTGACCTGGTATACGGCCATGAGTGCCGTAAAAGAAGGAGAACACCCGGTGTCGGCGGAACTGGATGCAATCCTGGGCATCCCCGAACAATCCCGTCGCCGCAGTCCTTTCGGCCGGGGTTTGTTCGATGATGATTTCTTCAACGGCATTTTTCAAAATACTCGTGAAGAATTGGTCAAATTGACCAATCCCCGGCTTAAAATCAGTGTACTGCCCCTGCCGAAAATGGCTCGGCCAAAGGGTTTCAACGGTGCTGTGGGTCAATTCAAATTATCCGCCACGGCAACGCCCCAGGAATCAATGGTGGGAGATCCCATCACCGTCAAGATGCGCATCAAGGGGACTGGAAATTTTGACCGCGTCTCCCCACCTGTGCTGGATGTCAATAAAGAATGGAAGACCTATAGGCCATCAGCGTCGTTCAAACCCCTGAACAGTGCCGGTTACACCGGAGAAAAATCTTTTGAGCAAGCCATTATTCCCATGAACAGGTCCATCAAGACCATTCCACCGGTGACCTTCTCCTATTTTGATACGGAAAAGGAAAAATATGTCACCCTGAAGACGAAAGCGATCCCACTGACCTTAACTGCGGAAAATGCCAGACCGCCAATTACGGCCAAAGCGGCAGAAAATGTGAACGAATCCGAGGAACCGGTTCAGACCCAAGGAAAAAGTTCTGGCAACAATGATCTTGCGCCCATTCATGTGGCAATGGGGCCCACGGTGAAAAACCTGCGCCCGCTGGTTGAAAACCCCTGGTTCATCGGCGCGCAGGGGTTTCCCGTGGGTGCCATTTTCCTGGGTCTTTTTTTCAGCCGCCGCCAGAAAAAGCGGTCGAATGACCCCGGAATTATCCGCAAAAAGGAGGTCAAACAGAAAGTCAGTGATGCCATCAGAAAAATGGACCGGGCCATAACGACCCACGATGGTACCGCATTTTTCGATGCCTGCAGAACGGCCTCCCAGGAGAAACTGGGAGAAATCTGGGGACAGGCCCCGCATAGCATTACCTTGGCGGAAATAAAACGTCATTTGGGAGACAATGTGACGGGCATGGCAGAAGTATTTGAAAAGGCAGATGCCGCAACCTACTCAGGCCAGTCATTCGGGCCGGAAGACCTAAAAATTCGAGACTGGCAAAAATTTCGAGACCTGGTGGTTCGCGAGCTGAAAGATTTAAATCATGTCCGACCTGAATCTCACCGCTGTTAACCCGGGGAATTTATTTTCGGGGAGAAAAAAAATGAGACTATTTAGAAAGAACAAAAGCAGTAGCATCTTGATTCTTACCCTGGCTTTGGGCATGATGGCCCTGCTTGCGCCATTAGGGAACACTTCGGCAGAAGATAACATGGGCCGGGATCTTTTTTCACAGGGCAATACGGCCTACGCAAAGGGGAACTACGATCAGGCCATTGTCCACTATAAAGCAGCTCTGGCCCTGAATGGATACACCCCATCTCTCTTGTACAACCTGGGCAACGCCTATTACATGAAAAATGAGATGGGGCAATCGATCCTGAACTACGAAAGGGCGCTTTACCTGGACCCGGGAAATATTGATATTGAGGCGAATCTGGTGCTGGCCAGAAAAAACGCCGGCCTGGTGATGCCGGACCAAACATCCTGGAAGGCTTTTTTCAATGGCTTAACCCTGAACGAATGGACATGGGCCGGTGTTATTGCCTTTTTTATCTTTTCACTGATGGTCCTCGTAAATGGGATTCGCCCTGGCATTCTCAGGGGGCCTGTGATGAAAATGATGGCTTGCTTCTGCTTGCTGCTCTTCATGGCGGCCGGCGGCGGCATGGTAGTTCAATACCAAGGCCTGAACCAGGGGGTCATCACCGGTGAAAATGCCCGGCTTCGGGTTTCCCCATTTGATTCGGCTGCCGCTTCAGGCGTTGTAAAGAGCGGAAAAATGGTTAGTTTAGCCGATACTTACGAGGGATATGTCTTTATCAAAGAGACAAATGGCCAATCCGGATGGATACCGGAAGACGCGGTTAGTGCAGTCCTGCCGACAGACGGTAATCATCAAACACAAACGTCTCTACCGCAATCCACCGTTGAAAAAATCAACAGAGGTGGCGGAGAATCTGACACGAACAAAACCTAAAATAAGGAGTAAACCATGAAAATAATGACACGAAAAAAGATGTTTTCATCGGCACCAATGGCATTGAGTCTGGTTTTTCTGATAGCCGCCCTGTTTACAATGACGTCGGTCTTTTCAATTCCAGCTACCCATGCTGCAACCGCTGAAAATCAGGGCCATATACGATGGGTCCCTGACAATTTTTCAGAACTGGCCGAAAAGTACAGCCCTGCCGTGGTCAATATTCGTTCGGAAAAAAACGGCAACCGCCGTAAGGGAACAGACCCACATTTCAAAGGGGGACCCTTTAACAAAAATGAACCTTTTCACGATTTTTTTGAGAAATTTTTCGGAGGCCGTCCAAACCAGGGATTTAAACAAAGGAGCCTAGGCTCCGGTTTTATTATTGACCAGTCCGGCTTCATCGTCACCAACAATCACGTTGTGGAGGGCGCCGATAAAATCAGGGTGATCCTCAAGGACGAACGGGAGTTTGATGCGGAAATCAAAGGGCGGGATCCCAACACGGACCTGGCCCTCATCAAAATCAAATCGGACGGCAACTTGCCCAGTATCCAGTTCGGCAATTCCGACGATATCAAGGTGGGGGAATGGGTCATGGCCATCGGAAACCCGTTTGGTCTGGAACATACGGTCACCGTGGGCATCATCAGCGCCAAAGGTCGGGTAATCGGTTCAGGACCTTACGATGACTTCATCCAGACCGACGCCTCCATCAACCCGGGCAACAGCGGCGGTCCCCTCATTAACATGGAAGGAAAAGTGGTGGGCATTAATACGGCCATTATCGCCGGGGGCCAGGGGATCGGGTTTGCCATTCCCGTGAACATGGCCAGGGGGATCATAGAGCAGTTACAGACCAAAGGAGAAGTCACCCGCGGCTGGCTGGGGATCGGCATCCAGGATCTCACAAAGGAATTGAAGGCCTATTATGGTGTCAAAGGGGATGCAGGTGTCTTGGTCACCAAGGTTTTTCCTGGCGATCCGGCAGAAAAAGCCGGTATTCGGGCCAAGGATATCATACTGGCGGTTAATGGCAAGAAAGTGGACAGCAGCCGTGAATTAAGTCTCACCATCGCTGAATCCGCCGTGGGCCAGAAAACCCAACTCCTGGTGCTGCGCGATGGCACTGAGAAGACATTCGCCATCGAACTGGGAAAAAGGCCGGAGACCATGGTCGCCGCCCAAAGCCCGGAAATCCAGAAAAAGAACCCGTTCGGCATTGCCGTATCCAATCTGACCCCTGAAATTATTCAGCAGTTCCGGCTTCAGGCTGAAAAAGGCGTTATGGTGGTGGGTGTTGAACCGGACAGCAAGGGAGAAGAAGCCGGCGTAATACCGGGGGATCTCATTAAGGAAATCAATCATCATGAAGTGACAGGCGTGGATCAGTATTTGAAAGAACTCGGAAAATACAAGGAAGGAGAAACCATTTCGCTCTATATTTTAAGAAGCAACAGGGGTTATTTGGCCATCACACTGACCAAATAGGCCATATTCCCAGATGCAAAAAAAGGACCGGAAGCTTTTGTTTTGCTTACGGTCCTTTTGGTTTTTCCTGGAGGCGGCAACCGGATTCGAACCGGGGAATAACGGTTTTTCAGACCGCTGCCTTTGTTATATATCTTCAACATTTCCCTATATTTCCAGATTCAAAACTTTCTTGGGTGTGACTTTTGGTGTAATCACCAACCACCCCCATAGGGGGTGTAGCCCGTGGTTTAATTAAGGGCAATTAGAGCCATCAAATATTCTTTTGACTTTAGCATTTTAAGAATGGAATACGGGCACACCATAATAAAATTGTGATTCATCCGATTTTCGGGTATCTATATCTCTGAAAGGGAAAAAACTGTCAAATAGCAACCCTAAAAAAGGAGATTTAAAAATGACGGCAATTGGCACGATGGAGAAAAAGCCCCTTTGGTTGTTAATGGAGGAGCGCATTTCTGAGCTCTCCTCGGAAGATCTATCGGATAAAATCCGGGAACAAACAATTCACCGAATTGCGCAAGAACTTGACGATACGGGCTATAATGTTTCCCACCATGGGGGTCATTTTCTCCAGTTAAGATGGGCAATTGATGAAAGGCTCGAAGTTGGAAGACCCTTTATGAAGGATTTCGAGGATGCCCTTGAGGCATTTACTCTTGAGGATTTGTCTGATTCCGAACTGGCAAACGCCAAGCTCGTTCGAGATGTTGGAGACTCGTGGCCGAAAATCAAAGGTTCGGAACGGAGAGCGGATGTGCTTCGGATTGTCGAGAAGATAAAACTTGATCTACTCGTTGCCAAAGCAAAGGCACTTTCCGGCGATGAGGGCAGCCGGTTATTGATTGAGGAAGAACTTGCTTCCGAGGTTATCATGGAGGCCCTTGACATTACGAAGGAAAAATTGGATCAGGTAAACGCCGACATTGAAAAGGAAAGTGCGGAGAGGGAAAGAGTCAAAACACTTCTTGAGGCCGTAGAGGATAAGTCCAAGGAAGAAAAAGGGAAGCATTTACTTGCCAATGACGTCTCGGATGCTCTGATCGTAGAATTGGCGGAAGTTGATCCGGGTGCCCTTGATGACATCAAGAAATCCATAGAAGCGGAGATTATGGAAAAACAAAGGTTGGCGGAGGAGGAAGCAGCACAGAAAAAAGCAGAGGCAGCCGGACCCGCTTTGGAAAATATTGCTCCAGAAGAGATGCTGGAATACATAGAGTCCATTCGTGAGATTCTTGAATTCAGCGACAAGGAGAAGGACATCAGAGTTATGTGTGAGCAGAGCGCTATCCCCACAAGCCTTGTCGACGTTGCCGTTTCGGATCCCGACAAACTGGATGAACTTGAAAAAGAGGCGGAAGGATAAAGGGATATGCTGATGGGAGTGCCGGCCCGGAGGTCTGGTGTAATAGGGGACAGACCACGTTTTTACGGTTGAGGCTCGGTGTTTCTCGTGTTATTACCTGAGCACGCCAAGACGCTCCCGAATAATAGTGTCCGGTGTTCCTCTTCATTTCATTCAAAGAGGAAATAACCTGTTGTTAGGGCCTCGGCAAAAAATAAATGCGCAAGATTGCGCCGTATTTTGGTTCGTATACAAGGCGCATCCACCAGTGCATATTTGTGGATATGTGCCGGTGGATGCAACGCAGTAGACGGACCAAAGGACAAGTACCAGATTGTGTATTTATTTTTTGCCGAGGCCCTTAGTAAACGAAAATAAACGTGGTCTGTCCCCTATTATTCGAAATGCTCGCTGAGGTTTTTTAGACTATATCAAACGAAACCCCTGGATATCCGAGGGAAATTCACCATTGTCATGCCGTTATTAGCTAAAGTCGCTGACTGAAAAGTGATGTATTGATTGTGAACTGAACCACTTCGCAGAACTCTTTCAGAGGGATTTGTGCTGTGCTGACCCAATCCTCATCTTCCATTGCATTCTACCCATTTCGGTTTGATTCAAATTAACCCTTGACACGTAAGGCAACTAATGTTATGCAACAGATGTAATGTAACGGCTGTTGCTTAAGATGGAGGGAAATATTGTATGCCACCGAAGGTCAAGTTTAAAAAAGAGTCTATCGTAAACGCCGCTTTTGAAATTGTTCGCAAAAGCGGATGGCAAGGCCTGTCTGCCCGTTCCATAGCCGAAGAATTGAAATCCTCCACAAAACCGATTTATTCCCACCTCAAATCAATGAATGACCTCGAAGAAGAGGTTGTAAAAAAAGCGATGGCGTTACTTGAGGAATATATAAGAACGCCAAGAACAGGAGATAAATGGTTAGATCAAGGATATGGGTACGTTCTTTTTGCCAACAGGGAGAAAAAACTTTTTAAAGCGATTTTTGATGAAAAACATAACCATTTTTACAAAAAATTTTCTGCAGAAATTTTTCGCAAACTTGGAGAAGATTTATCCGATGATCCGGATTTCAAAGATTTGCCCGAAGATTTTCAAACAAATATGCGGAAGGTAAGATGGGTGTATGTCCATGGTATGGCATCTCTTTTAGCAGACTCTTTTGAATTTGACGAGTTTAAAACAGAGGAAGAGTTCGCCGATCTTATCAAAATTGTAAACACCATAATATACAAAGGGGCAATGGCAATCCTGAATCCATCAGAATAAGAATTCTAAGTCTTAAATATCTAAAGCGGCATAGCCGCAGTTATCAGTTGTCAGGGCTGGCGGTTATTTTGAAAGCAGTAGGAATCGAACGGCATTCAAAAGGTTCCTTCAGAGAATTGAGCATAGATTCATACCAACAGGCTTTTACTGACAACTGATAACTTTCTTGTTTTTGGTGCAGATCAAAACCGGGATGGGAAAATGAGCCAAGGTCCACAGCATGTGTTGCAGCGAAAGATAGGTCTGTTTTCCGCCACCAATCTGGTCATGGCGAATATGGTGGGGACCGGGATCTTTACCACCTCCGGCTTCATCATGGGCAAACTGCAAGACCCGACGACACTCCTGCTTTGCTGGCTGGTCGGGGGGATATTGGCGCTATGTGGGGCGCTCTGTTATGCGGAACTGGGGGCCAACTTTCCTCAAGCAGGTGGAGAATACGTTTTTTTGCGCCACAGCTTCGGCCCGGCAATGGCCTTCCTCTCAGGCTGGGTATCATTGACCGTAGGATTTTCTGCACCCATTGCCGCCGCTTCCATCGCCTTTTCAACCTATCTTTGGCCACTTATCGGACCGGAGAATGTTCCGGGTCTCGTATTCAATTTTCACGGAATCACCCTCCTTACGTTTTCAATTAAAGAGGGTGTCGCCATCGGGGTGATCCTTACTTTAACCTTGGTTCACTATTTTGGCCTGACCTTTGGAAGCAAAGTGCAAAACAGCCTGACCCTAATCAAGCTGGGTATCATCGGTATTTTTATTTGTGCGGGATTTTGGATAGGCCAAGGCGACTGGTCAAACTTCCACGCATTGGCCCCAAGCCGCTCTTTATGGCAAGGGGAATTCGCGGTATCTTTGATATTTGTGGCCTTTGCCTATAGCGGCTGGAATGCCGCCGCCTATTTGGGGGCTGAAATAAAAAATCCGGCCCGCAACATCCCTTTGTCTTTAATCGTCGGCACTTCAATTGTTTGCGGTTTATACCTTCTTGTTAATATCCTCTATGTTTATTCACTATCTCCGGAAGAAATGGGTGGTGTACTGGAAGTGGGTGCCCAGGCTGCGTCATCGCTTTTTGCCCCAAGAGCCGGCGTCTACTTCAGCCTGGCCATAACCTTGTGCCTGCTGTCATTGATTAGCGCCATGATCATGACAGGCCCAAGGGTGTACTACGCCATGGCGCGGGACGGGTTATTCTTCAAATCCATAGCACGTGTCAGCGGCAGCCGCCATACTCCCGGTGGCGCCATCTTTCTTCAAGCCTGCATAGCGGCCTTATTGGTGTTAACCGCTTCATTTGAAAAATTGCTCATATACATCGGCTTCACTCTCTCCATCACATCTCTTCTCACCGTCGTGGGGCTTATGCGATTGCGGCGAAGGTCTGGCCTAACTGCCAAATACCGCACTTTCGGTTATCCCGTAACCCCCGCGTTGTTCATCCTTGCAAACCTGTGGATCGTGGTTTACTGCCTGGCGACAACTCCTCAGGCGCCCATTGGCGGATTGATAACCATTGGCTTGGGGCTACTTTTTTTTCAATTTTTTAAGCGAAGGAAAGGAGTCTGAACATGGGAACTGGGATAAATTGCAGCAATTCTGAAGATAAACTCGGGCCAAAATGGACCGCCATTGCAGAAGTTTCCGCAATTCTAATGTTTGCGTTTTTTGCCTGGACGGTCGACCCTCAAAAGAAGTCGATGACTGCAATTTCAATGATGTGTTAGCCTGAAGTTCCCTTTTCAAAAATTCACAAATATCCCGTAAAAACAAACTGTTATAATTTTTCTTAGTGTGAACGTACTGTCTACAATCGTATCGTCTGGAGCAAATCGAATGCTTTCTGCTGCTTGGGGTTACGTCTGGTAATCATCGTAAAAGTAGCCGATGTATCTCTTTCGTCCGGACAGCGGCAAGTGGCACGAACAACTGCTCTGAGATGGCCGAGAAGACTACGGAACGAGTAAACCCTTGAGCCATCGTCGAGCCGCTTCGTCTTTATTTTTTCCATCGCAGAATCGGAACGTTTGGCAAGGGCAACCGGATCACGCAGGAGTTTGGCTTCTTGGTCTTCGTCGGCATAAAGGAGAGGCCTCCATGCTTCCATCATGTGCCATTGCACATAGTAGGCGAGCATGCACAAAAATATGTGAGCTCGAACGCGGTTTTCGAGGCGATGGCGAATAGGACGTACCATGAGGTCTACGGTCTTGAAGGAACGTCTGTTTTTAACCATAAACCGGAAACTGTAAACCATGAACGATTACAATCTTCTTAAACTTGCCGGCGATTGCCCAGGGGTGTATCCAGACACCCCCTTAAAAAATATGACGATGTCCTCCATATCCATTCTCGCAAAAAGAATTATACCTTGACATGCACAGGGGGGTTGCTATAGTGAACCCTTTTTTATGGGAACTATCATCAAAGCTGTGCTTAAATTCGAGGAATGACCCAATGGTTTTATGGCGGGTTCCGTTTGATTCGGAAGAAATACAAACCACCATCGGCA
>CAZPQA010000025.1:0-35568 GCA_964588535.1 uncultured Desulfobacteraceae bacterium | reverse complement strand
GGCCCCTGACCGCATCTCCTGTCGTGAGCTGGGCCGCCGCCACAATGGAAAGCCCCGCACCGTTGATCATCAACTCCAGAGCAATAAGCATGCCCATGAGGGTTTTACGCCAGACAAGACCAAAGACGCCTACGCAAAACAGGAACACGCCCACCAGTTGAAACAGCATAAGATCGGTCATTTTCGCCCCCGCTTCCGCCAGGTCGCCAGCACGGCACCGGCCATGGCGGCAAAAAGCACCACGGAAATCAGCTCGAAAGGGAGCAGGTAGGGACCGAGCATTCCCTCGCCCAGCAATGCGGGCGACACACTTTTGGGGGCATCCCGTGCCGCTTCAGGATGATGAATGATGATGAGAGAAAGAATCACTGCCGGCGCCAGCAGACAGACAAAGGCATTGACCGCTTTACGAAGAGAAACGGGACCGGTTTCATCGCCTTCGGCTGACGCCCTTGACAGCATAATGGCAAAAAAGATGAGCACGCTGACCCCCCCGACGTAGATGAGGATCTGCATAAAGGCAATAAAGGGCGCTGCCAGCAAGAGATACATGCCCGCAATAGCGATCATCACGGCAATCAAGCCCACAAGGGCACGCACCAGGCTTCTGGAAGCAACAGCCATGATGGAACCCATGCATATGATGAGGCAGTAGAAAGTAAACGCAGCTTTGGCGAGGATTTCCATAATATCAGCCCATATTTACCCTGATTTTCTCAAGCAGATCAAATTCGAAATCTTTTTTGTTGATGCTTGCGCAATAGGGATTTCCTGAAAAACGGATGGCCCCTTTGGGGCAGTTTTCAGCGCACAGGCCGCACTGGCAACACAAGGTATAGTCATAGGTGAATTTTGAGGGGCCTTTGGGAGCCTTATGAGCCGTTTTGTTTTCGTCTGGGGCCGCATCTTCAGGTTTCGGCACCTTTTTCTTGACCACTGAAATAGCCCCCGTGGGACAGGTGGCGGCACAGGTCATGCACGCAATACAAAGCGGTCTGGCCGGGTCCTCCGGGTTGGGAACAAGCGCAATGGGTCCCCTGAAGGTCGCCAGATTGTCCACGCAGGCTCTCGGGTAATGGACCGTTACCTGTTTTGAGAAGAAAAAGGCGCCGGTGATCTTGAGCCCTTTCACCAGACTCCAGAGTCCCAGAACATCCTCGCCCATTTTTCTCAGTGCATTCATGAATGATTTTCTTAAAGAAGTTTCATGACCAGGGCCGTACCCAGGAGGTTCAAAAGGCTCAAAGGCAACAGCCATTTCCAGTTGAGATTGAGCAGCTGGTCAAAGCGAAGACGGGGAAAGGTCCACCGGAACCACATCATGACCAGCAGGAGCACATACATCTTGGCCAGAAACCACCAGATCCCCGGCAGAAAAGGTCCCTGCCAGCCCCCCAGAAAAAGGGCCGTGCAAACGCTGCAGACCACGATCATATTGGTGTATTCCGCCAGGAAAAAGAGTCCGAACCCCATGCCCGAGTATTCCGTATGAAAGCCGGCGGTGAGTTCGCTTTCCGCTTCCGGCAAATCAAAAGGGTTTCGGTTGGTCTCGGCGACCGCACAGACAAAGTAAATGAAAAAGGCCAGGGGCTGGGTCATGATGTTCCAGTGCCATGGGTACGGCCCCTGTTGCGCCACCATCTCCGAGAGGTTCAGCGTACCGCTGGTAAAGGTCACGGCCAGGACCGCCAGCAGCAGGGGGATTTCATACCCCACGGCCTGGGCCACGGATCGTGCCGCTCCCAGCATGGCCCATTTGTTGTCGGAACCCCACCCGGCCAGGCAGAGGGCCAGCACGTTGATGCCTGAAAATGCCAGAATCAACAGCAGTCCCAGGTTTACCTCAAATCCGGTGAGGATGGGTCCAAAGGGGATAGGGAGCAGCAACAGCAACGTCGGTGCAAAAGCGGCGATGGGCGCCAGCCAGAACAGGACGGGGTCGGCGCCATCAGGTTTGAGAGGCTGTTTTGAGAGGAGTTTAACGGCATCCGCAACGGTTTGGAGCATGCCGTGAGGACCCACTTCAAAAGGCCCCGGCCGCCGGTGAACATGACCCGCCACCTTCCGTTCCAGATAGACCAGGAAGATCACGCTGGCAGCCACAAACAAGGCAGTGGCCACTACCGCAACGATCATCCGTATCAACTGAATCTCATCGAAGGACATGCCGTTTTTTTACCCTTTTATCTTTTTCATGAGACCTTCAGTTATTGCGCTCAGATCCACCGTTCAAATTTTAGTACCAATCTTCAATTTGCAGCTTTTCGATACGTTCAAACTCAGCAGTATTGTGTGTAATCAAAACGGCGTGGTGTGCCAGTGCAGTTCCGCCTATTAGTATATCATATGGACCAATTGGAGTTCCTTTCTTTTCAAGATTGGCTCGAATCCCAGCAGATCTCTTGGCTTCTTCATTTCCAAAAGGAATAATTTGAACCAATGATGTTATTTCTTGTAGTTGTTTGGTTCTCTTCTGTGGAAAATTTGATTTTGCTATTCCCACTTCCAGTTCAAATAATACGATTGCCGGAATACCAATTTCTTTAGGCGATTTACTCAGAAAATTATCAGCCACACGGCCCATTCCCTTAAAAAAATAAATCAGTGTATTCGTATCCAGAACGTACATTACAACGCCTCGCGTGGAGCATCTGACTTTGAAATACCTCGAATATCCTCTAATGAAGGAAAATCTTTCCATGCGCCGGCTAGCTCTCTTACAGAGCTTGGCCATTCATCAACTATTTTTTCTTTAATAATATTTGCTATCCATTTACTTTGGGGGAGTTTCATGGATTTTGCCGCAGAACGCATTTTGGCCTCAACCTCGTCTTCTAAGTAAATTGTCACTTGTCCCATCTGTTGCCTCCATCTTAAATAGTTATATATGTGAAATTATATGTGCCAATGGGACGTGTGTCAAATTAAATATGCGCTATGACTGATGCTTTTATCTTCAAATGGTGGTGCTGACCAACGCCAGTGACTGTGCAAATAAGCGCCACCCTCATCCTCTTCCTGTCACCTATCAATCTCAGGGATCACCAGATCCAGGCTCCCCAGGATGGACACCGCATCCTGCAGAAGGTGTCCTTCTGCGAGTTCTCCAAAAAGGCTCAGGTTGCTAAACCCGGGCGAGCGCAGTTTGACACGATAGGGATGTTTATCGCCGTTTGAAACCAGGTAAACGCCGATCTTTCCCCGTGCCCCTTCAACCGCGAAATAGACTTCCCCCTTGGGGGGCTTCCAGCGGGGTTTGGGGGGTTTTTTCACAATGTGATCCCCTTCCGGGATCTGGTTTACGGCCTGTTCGATAATTTTCAGGCTTTCCGCCAGTTCCGCCATGCGAACCCGGTATCGGCCCATGGCGTCACCTTTTTCATCGACGGGTATCTGGTAATCAAACCGATCGTATATGGAATAGGGCTCGGCTTTTCGAATATCATAGGGCCGGTTGGATCCTCTCAATACCGGACCGGTGGCCCCGTATTTTTGGCACATTTCCAGGGAAAGCACCCCTACCCCCTCGCAGCGTTTGCGGAAAATAATGTTGTCCGTCACCAAATCCCGGTACATGGGAAGCCGTTCTTTCATATATTTCACGAAGGCAAGGGTCTCTTTCAGAAATGCATCGGTGACATCGTTGGCCACCCCGCCGGGGCGGAAAAAACTGTAGGTGAGACGTGACCCGGAAATGGGTTGAAGCAGATCCAGAATCTTTTCCCGATCCTCAAAAGCGTACATGATGGGGGTAAAAGCCCCCAGATCCAGAATATAGGCGCCGAACCAGACCAGGTGAGAAGAGATGCGGTTTAGTTCCCCGGTGATCACCCGAATGAATTCCGCCCGTTCGGGCACTTCAATACCTGCCAGGCGCTCCAGTGCCCCCACATACGCCCAGTTCCACCCCAGCGGGTTCAGGTAATCCACGCGCCCCATGTTGGGCATGTATTGCACGCAGGTTCTGATTTCCGCCATTTTTTCATGCATTCGGTGGAGATATCCGATGACAGGCGTTGCGCTGACGATGTATTCGCCGTCCAGGACCAGCACGACCCGAAGCACCCCGTGTGTGGACGGGTGTTGTGGACCCATGTTGATGATGAGGGTTTGTTGGTCGCCTTCGGTCATTGCCCCTCGGGTTTCGATTCTTCTGTTGACGAATCCACTTCTTCAAAAAAAAGAAAGTCAGGATTTCTTTCCACGATTTTGCCGGGATCCAGAAGATCTTTCAGGGGCGCTCTGGCTTTTTCCTCTTTCTGTAGGGGATGATCCGTCATGTCTTCAGGCAACAGCAAAGGCTTTGGATCCGGGTGACCGGTAAAGTGGATGCCGAAAAAATCCATTGCCTCCCGTTCGTGCCATAAAGCGCCGCTGTAAACAGCGCTGATGGATGGTATTTGGGGGTTATCGTGAGGAACGATCACATAGAGGGCCACTCTGTCTGCTTCGAAATAGGCGCTTAAATGATAAACCGCCACAAAACCATTTGTGCTGTCCAGAGCCGAAATATCTTCCAGAAAAAAACCGGCTTGAAACAGGCGCAGGACCCCATCCACCAGAGTGTCGGGGGAGAGGAAGAGACCCCAGGTGATCCCCGTCTTTCCGAAATCGTGCCGGCATTTGCACAGGATCTCGAAGCCTTCCATCCATGCGGGCGTCATTTGCCTTCTTCCTCGGGCGGTTCCGGCCACCAGCGCCGGCCGGTGATTTTTTTCTGCAATTCAAACAACCCTTCGAGGAGTGCTTCGGGCCGGGCCGGGCATCCGGGTACATACACGTCTACGGGGATGATCTGGTCCACGCCCTCCACCACGGAATATTGTCCCGGAAATTTGAAAGGCCCCCCTGATATGGCGCAGTTTCCCATGGCGATCACCCATTTGGGCGCAGGCATCTGGTCGTAAAGGCGCTCAATAGCCGGGGCCAGTTTATGGGTCACGGTACCCGCCACGATCATCAGGTCCGACTGCCGGGGGGATGCGCGAAACACCTCGGCCCCGAAGCGGGCCAGATCGAACCTTGCCATACCCGCGGACATCATCTCAATAGCGCAACAAGCCAGACCGAACGTCATGGGCCACAAGGACATGGACCGGCACACATCCTTCAGCTTCTCCGCCAGTTCAAGCTGGAAAATGGGAGGCGCCCAGGATCCTGATCCTTGCGTTACCCCAGTTCTAGTTGGGAAATGGGCTTCCGAGGCCACCTAAAGACTCCTTTTGCATGAAAAAACAGAACGGCCAGAGCCAGCACCAGGAGAAACACAAATACTTTGAAGAAAGCGGAAAACCCCGTAGCCTGAGAGTAGAAAAGGGCCACGGGAAAGAGGTAGAGCACGTCCACTTCAAAGGCCAGAAAGATCAGGGCATAGATGTAGTAGTTGAGATGAAACTGGATCCGGGCCCCGGCAAGAGGGCGCATGCCGCATTCATAGGACATGCCCATTTGTTTGTCCCTTGCTCGGGGAGATAGAAAAAAGGCGCCGGTCAGGGCGCCTGCGGCCATGAGAAAACCCACGAGAAAGAAAAGCAGGATCGATATGTGTAACCAGTTGAAGACCATTTAACGTTCCAAAGCTCTGACCTTTTTAAGCACCGCATCATATCAGGATCGGTGATGGTTGCAAAGAATAATTTTTTGCCGAAAAAAAGGGAAACCAATGATTTCTTCAGCTTTGAATTTTTCTGGTTGACACCATCGGGAAGGATACTCTAATCTTTTTGTTTAAACATGAATCCTGGGAAATCCGGCGTCTCCATTTCGGGGCGCTGTCCGGTTGTACGGGGGATCACCTGTTTTATGGGTATCTTGTCTGCGTTGCTCCTTGTCATGGGCCTTGTCCTGGTTGCCTGGATCGGGGTCCAGGGGTTTGGGCTATCTTATCTGTTCGGCGTTCTGATTCCCTACACCGCCATGATCATTTTTTTCCTGGGTGTTCTGGCCCGTTTGCTCAAATGGGCCCGCATCCCTAATCCCTTTGTCATTCCCACCACCGGAGGCCAACAGAAAAGCCTGAGCTGGATCAAACCCTCCGGGCTGGATAACCCATCTACCCGGGGGCAGGCTCTGGGCCGGCTCTTTTCCGAAGTCTTCCTGTTCAGATCCCTTTTTCGAAATCTCTCGCCAAGGGTCGCCCTAGCTTGTAAAAATGGGGAACAACCAACACTGACCTTTGCCTCAGCCAAATGGCTCTGGCTCTTTGCCATATTGTTTCACTATGCCATGTTTGCGACGGTTTTCAGGCACTTGCGGTTTTTTACAAACCCGGTGCCCTGGCCCGTGAAAACGGCGCAAGCCCTGGACGGGTGGCTGGAGGTGGGAATTCCCGAGGCCCTGGTGAGCGGCCTGGTCCTGCTTCTGGCGGTGACGCTTCTTCTGGCCCGGCGGCTGTTGATGCCCAGGTTGCGATACATTTCTCTTTTAAACGACTATTTTCCCTTGTTTCTGCTCATGGGCATCGCCGGTACGGGGGCACTCATGCGCTACGTGACGGGCATCAACGCCAACGGCGCCAAACAGCTGGCCATGGGTCTTATTTCGTTTAAGCCCGTTATCCCGGAAGGCATCGGCCCTCTTTTTTTCATACACCTCTTTCTGGTCTGCACCCTGCTGGCATACTTTCCCTTCAGCAAACTGATGCATGCGGGCGGCATTTTCTTTTCCCCCACACGCACCATGCCCAACAACAGCCGGGCCGTACTTCATGAAAACCCATGGAACTACCCGGTAAAATTTCATACCTACCAGGCCTATGAAAATGAATTTCACGACAAAATGGTGGAAGCGGGGATTCCTCTGGACCGGGAGCTGCCCCCATTGAAAGGAAAGGATTGACCCCGTGAACGACCATCTCCCGGAAGCAGAGGAACTTGCCCGCATCCATCTGGACATGCCCTCAGAGGGATGGATGGACATCCCCGTTAAACTCCAAAAGGGAATGTACTGCCACGGGGTTCAAGGTAAAAACATCAAGGCCCTGGGGATGCCCAACCCCCGCGACTGGCTGGTGGAAGATGACGACTGGCAGTTGCCTGATGACTGGTACCATATCGTCATGGAAGGTCTTCGGGAACGCCTCCATCGGTTTCGATCACTTCAAATCTTCATGGACATCTGCGTCCGCTGCGGGGCCTGCGCGGACAAATGCCACTTTTTTATCGGTTCCGGCGACCCCAAAAACATGCCGGTGCTCCGTGCGGAACTGCTGCGATCCGTGTACCGCCATGATTTTACCCGGGCGGGCCGCATCATGGGCAAAATGGTGGGAGCCCGGAAACTGACCAAAGATGTGATCCGGGAATGGTGGTATTATTTTTTTCAATGCAGCGAATGCCGCAGATGCTCCCTGTTCTGCCCCTACGGCATCGACACGGCGGAGATTACCATCCTGGGCCGCGAACTGCTGAACCTGCTGGGGCTCAACATCGACTGGATCGGGGCAGCTGTCGCCAAGTGCCACCAAGTGGGGAACCATATCGGCATGGAACCTCAGACCTTTAAAGAATCCATTGAATTTCTGTGCGATGATATCGAGGAGAACACCGGGGTCAAAATCGAACCGTCTATCAACCGCAAAGGGGCCGAAATTCTGTTCGTGACATCTTCCGGGGACTTTTACGCCGAACCGGGCATTTTCACCTGCATGGGATACCTGATGTTGTTTCACCAGCTGGGGCTGGACTACACCTGGTCCACCTATGCAGCCGAGGGGGGTAATTTCGGTTTTTTCACCAGCCACGAGGTGGCCAAACTGCTTAACGCCAAGATGTACGCCGAAGCCGAACGATTGGGGGTCAAATTTATTCTGGGTGGAGAATGCGGGCACATGTGGCGGGTCATTCATCAGTACATGGGGACCATGAATGGTCCGGCCGGTTTCCTGGAAACGCCGGTTTCTCCTGTGACGGGAACCCGGTTCGATCATGCGGCTTCCACCAAGGCGGTCCATATCTGCGAATTCACCTCGGACCTGGTTCACCAGAACAAGATCAAGCTGGATCCCACCCGAAACGATCATCTGAACGTCACCTTCCATGATTCCTGTAACGTGGCCCGGGGCATGGGCCTGCTCGATGAACCCCGGTACCTGATCAAAAAGGCATGCAACCATTTTTATGAGATGCCCGAAGAAACCATTCGAGAAAGAACCTTCTGTTGCGGCAGCGGCGCAGGGCTCCATGCGGGAGAAGACATGGAGCTGCGCATGCGGGGCGGTTTCCCAAGGGCCAATGCGGTGAGAACCGTGCGCGACCGGTATGATGTGAACACACTGGCTTGCATCTGCGCCATCGACAGGGTCGCTTTTCCCGCACTCATGGATTACTGGGTCCCGGAAATGGGGGTGACGGGCATCCATGAACTGCTGGGCAATGCGCTGGTGATGGACGGGGAAACGGAACGGACCCTGGACCTTCGCGGGGAGGAGCTGCCGGGAAAATCGTCCCCTTCTGAAACAACCGAAGAAACGGAGGGCGCCTGATGCATGGCAAAGGGTGGGTGATCACAGGCATGATCCTTTTTGCCGCCTTAGCGGCCTTTCCCTTTTACTGGAATTGGATGGGAGAGGATAAGCCTTTTCCCAAATTGGAAATGCCGGAAAAAGACAGAGCGTGCGTGGAAAAAACCGCGTTCATGCGAGCCAATCACATGCGGTTGCTGGATGCCTGGCGGGTTTCGGTGGTGCGGGACAACCTCTTAATTTACACCGCTGTTTCCGGGCAGACATTTGAGATGAACCTTCACAAAACCTGCCTGGGGTGCCACACATCCACTGAAAAGTTCTGCGACCGATGTCACGCGTACAATGATGTAACCCCCCCCTGCTGGGAATGCCACGTGGCGACGGGTGGTTCCGGAGAAGGGGACTCATCATGACCATCAGTCGAAGGAAATTTTTGAAAACAGTATCCGCGTCGTGTCTGGCCGTGACGGCGAAATCTGCCGTGAGCCATGGCTTTTCGCTCCCGGGGCATATGTCTCCGGGTCCCCGCGAGCTCAAAGCCAAACGCTGGGCCATGCTGGTGGACATGAGCAAGTGCGATGGCAGGTGCACGGAAGACTGTATCGGCGTTTGTCACGAAATCCACAATGTCCCCTATATTACACAAGCCGAACACCAGGTCATGTGGTTGTTTCAGGAACCCTATGAAAACACCTTCCCCAACAGGTCCCATGAACTCATATCGAAAAACCTTAAGAACCGCATTTTTTTACTCTTGTGCAACCATTGCGATGATCCTCCCTGTGTTCGGGCCTGCCCCACCCAGGCCACGTTCAAACGGGAAAATGACGGCATTGTCATGATCGACTACCACCGCTGTATCGGTTGCCGTTTCTGTATGGCGGCGTGCCCCTATGGATCTCGAAGTTTTAATTTCCGCGACCCCCGGCCCTATATTGAAAAGATTCATCCGGAGTTCCCAACCCGGCGGAAAGGGGTGGTGGAGAAGTGCAACTTCTGCCAGGAACGACTTGAGGTGGGAAAAATGCCCGCATGCGTGGAAACCTGCAAAAAGGGCGCCCTGATGTTTGGAGACCTGGGAGATCCGTCCTCTGAGATTCGCCGGATTCTGGATGAAAAACATCATGTAAGACGGAAACCCCAACTGGGTACCAGACCCTCGGTGTTTTACATTTTTTAGAGGCCTTAATATGATTGAAAAAGCCCTTCACGGGGGAAAAGGCTACTGGGCATGGATCTTCTTCCTTGCAGCAGGCATAGGTGTGGGCCTTTTCGCCTACCTCTATCAGCTGAGGGAAGGTCTGTGGCTCACCGGCATGAGCCGGAATGTTTCCTGGGGCTTCTACATATCCCAGTTCACGTTCCTGGTGGGGGTGGCGGCCTCGGTGCTCATGGTGGTACTGCCCCTTTATCTCCATGATTTTAAAGCTTTTGCCCCCATCACGGCCCTTGCCCAGTTTTTGACGGTGGGGGCTCTAGCCATGAGCCTGCTCTTTATCTTTTCCGATGTGGGCATGCCCATGCGCATCCTGAACGTGCCCCTCAACCCCACTCCAGGTTCCATGCTGTTTTACGACACCATATTTCTGCCGGGGTTCATGTTGATCAACCTGGTGATCGGCTGGACTGCCGTTGGGGCCGAGAAAAGGGAGACGCCGCTGCCGGGGTGGATCAAGGGCCTTATCTATCTCTCTTTACCCTGGGCCGTGATCATGCACACGGTTACGGCTTTCATCTATGCCGGCACTCCCGGCCGGGGATTCTGGATGACAGCCATCATGGCGCCCCGTTTTTTGACCACGGCCTTTGCCGCGGGGACGGCCCTTTTGATCATTCTTTCCATGGCACTCAAATCCCTGACCCGGTTTGATGCCGGAGAGAAGGCCGTTTGGAAGCTTGTCACCATACTCCTTTATTCGCTTATTATTGATGCGTTTTTTCTGGGCGTGGAATATTTCACGGCATTTTACAGCCATGTGCCCGCCTATACTGAAACCTTTCGGTATCTTTTTTTCGGGATCGATGGCAATATCGCCTTTGTGCCCTGGTTCTGGAGCATGAACCTGGCCATCCTGGCCGCTATTGCGCTGCTGGCCATTCCCGGCGCGAGAACGAGCCGTTTCCGTCTAGCAACGGCCTGCATCATCGCCCTTGTGGGTCTCTGGATTGACAAAGGGTTTCTGCTGGTACCCGCAGCCTTTATTCCTAATGTTTTCGGTCGGATCATGGAGTATCCGCCCTCATGGGTGGAATTGACCGTATCCCTGGGCATATACTGCCTGGGCATGCTCATGATAACGGCCCTCTATAAAGTGACCCTGGCTATCAAGGGTGAAACCGTTATACCCTGATAAAGGATCGTTCAAACAAAGATGGGAAAAACTGACGGCCCAGTTTTTGAAGATTGGGCCGTTTCAGGAAAGATTGTCTAGTTTTTGGAGATTGGGCATGATGAGAGGCAGAAAAGCGTTTTTTTGGGTTGGAGCCCAGTTTTGGTATGGGGTAGGCGGCGTCCTGCTTTTGCTGTGCGTGTTGCTCCTGGCGGCACCCCTGATCATAAACCTAGACAGTATACATGGAAAGATTGAGGCCCGTTTCGACCAGGAAACAGGTGGGCAAGGCACATTCCAAAAGCTCGACCTTTTCTTTTTTCCCAGGCCCCATGCGGTCATCCGCGGAGGAAAACTCTCTTTTCCCGGAAAGGAAAGTCTGGTCTTTGAAGCCTTAACGGTTTATCCAAAGCTTCTGCCCTTGTTTAAAGGGGAATTTCTTCCGGCCCGGGTTCAACTCTCTTCTCCCCGTACAGATATTGACCTGTCATCCCCCAATAAAGACAAACAACCGCCAACCCCGGTTCCCGAAACGGTTGTAAAATTCCAAATGCCCGAAGCGTTCCGTACCTGGATTGACAAAACCGACGGTCTTACGATCCAGGTTGAAAAAGGTCTTTTGAATCTTACCGCCAGTGCCCAATCTTTAAAAACCGGGCGATCATTCAGGTTCAGTGACATTAACATTTCAGCCGAACACACAAACGGCAGTCTGACCCTTGAATTGACATGCGCCTCCGACCTTTTTGAAAAATTGGACCTGAAAGGTCAAATGGAGCTGGCTTCCTTTAAAACAAAAGGGACACTGGCCCTTTCAGGTTTCAAGGCCGGCCAATTACCGGACAATACGCAACACCACGAGACCATGCGGGTGGAAGACGGGGTGGCAGACCTTCAGGTGACCTTTGAAGGGATGGGATTTCAAAGCCTGAAAGCCAATGTAAACCTGTCTGCTCCTTCGCTGGGGTTATCGCGCGGTCAAAGAAAGATTACGGTAAAAGGCGCTCGAATCGATGGCAACATCCAGTTTGGGAAAGGTTTTCTGGCTGCGTCTTTGTCTGACATGACCCTGGACTATCCCCCGATGAACCTGTCCGGGGTGTTAAAAAAGGAAGATGATACGCCACTGGTGAGCATACACCTTGAGGGAAAAGATGTGGATGTGCCGGCGCTTCGTTCCTGCGCCCTGGATCTGGCGGGGGATATTTCACCTGTTAAGGATATTTTTGCGATAATCAGGGGCGGGAATGTCCCGTCCATAACGGTCGATGCAAAGGGAAAATCCCTGGCGGATCTGGGCAATCTGAATGCCTATACCATCGAAGGCCATATGCGAAAGGGGAAGATTTCCCTGACATACCCGAGTCTTAACCTGACGGATGTAGAGGGAAGTGCTCTGATCTCAAATGGGATCCTCAGCGGGCAGAGGCTTCGAGCAAAGTTAAGTAAAATCAAAGGGAAAGAAGGCATTCTTACGGTAGCGCTTAAAGAAGGCGCGGCGCCGTTTCACCTGAATATTCAAGTGGACGCAGATCTGGCAGAGGCCCATACCGTTTTGAAACAGCTTATAACAGAGGGCGCCTTTGCAAAAGATCTTCACCATATCCAATCAGTAGAGGGTCAGGCCACGGCACAGCTGAAACTGGATGAAAATAAAAGCGGCCTCCTGGTGGATGTGGATGGTTCATCCTGCCGTCTGAAAGCCCTTTACCGCTCCCTGCCGTTACCCGTGACCGTTAAAAGCGGCAGGATTCATTACCGGCAAAATCACATCCAGCTGCGTGAACTGACAGGCATGTATGGTCAGTCTGAATTTTTTATAGGATCAGGCCTGGTAGACTGGCAGGATAAACCGCAAATAGAGATTGCATCTGCAAAGGCCACGGTATTAATGGAGCAGGTTTATCCCCTCATTTCCGCCATGGAAGGCCACGGCAAATGGCTGAAAAAGTTGGACAACGTCAAAGGCCGGGTGTCCATTCATTCCCTGGCCATGAAAGGCCCGCTTCAAACACCTGCTGCCTGGCAGTATCGTGCAGATTTACAAGTGGAAAAACTGTTTCTGAACGCGGCGTTTTTGCCGGGACCTCTCAAGGCACAAAAAGCACGCGTGAACATGAGCACGGGAGGGATTCGCATCAACAATGCTGAGATCCGTATCCTGGATGCAGACTTCAATATGGCGGGTAGATTAGCGGGCCCCGTAACGGATATTAGAAGGTTTGAAACCACCCTGTCAGGAACCCCGGGGGCTCGAGGGATGCAATATCTCTATGAAACCCTGGAACTGCCCAAGGACTTTCTACTGCGAACACCCTTGACGTTTCAATCGGGTCGTATCCTCTGGGAGAAGGGCACCGGCGTATCATTCGGGGGAGATATGCTTTTCCCCGATGGACCCAGTGTGTCCATGGATGTTTCTTATGGGCTTGCAAAATTAAATATTCGAAACCTGGTGGTGGTGGATGACGCTACAAGGGCTTCTTTTGCCATGCTGGCTCACGAAGAGCTGGTGGACCTCAATTTTTCGGGAAAATTCCAGAAGTCAACCCTGGACGGAATTTTCGTAAAAAACCATGTTTTGGACGGTTGGATTGAGGGCGACATATCCGCCCGGATATTGCCCCAACAATCATTTTCCACCTCGGCGGAAGGGTTTCTCACAGGAAAGGACATCCCTGTTTACGGGATGGCGCTGCCTGCAAAAGTTGAGGATTTTTCTTTGCACGCTGAAGGTCAACTGCTCCGTTTTGATTCGGTTCGGATGGTTCTGGATGATAACCGACTGGCCATGAGCGGCACGGCTGATTTTTCAACGGAAGACCCCAGATTTGATGTGGACATTTCCACTGAAAACGTTAACCTTGACAAAATCCTGGCATTCCTGAAAAAATCTGAAGGCGACACGGCGAAAAATAACGATAAAGACCCCTGGCATTTCCCCGTTAGGGGTACAGCCCACTTAATGTGGGACAGTTTAAAAATCGGCGGGTACACCTGGCAGCCTTTTCAAGGGGAAATCACTGTGGGTCCTGAAGGCATCCGGGTTGCCGTAGAAAACGCCAGACTATGCGGTATCTCATCGCCGGGGGTTTTACGTGTCAAGAAAGATGGCATTGGGCTCAATTTTCAATTGAAGGCTGAGAAACGTGATCTGAACCAATGTATAACCTGTCTCACACACAAGCGGGTCAATGCCGAAGGCACGTTTGATCTGCAAGGGAAAATCAAGGGTGAGGGCAATTGGAACAATCTTTTCGAAAGACTTGAGGGGCCTATTGTTTTTTCTTCCGCCGAGGGCCGGGTTAAACAGGATCCGACACTGGCACAGGTGCTATCGGTTTTAAGCGTCACGGATATCTTTAAAGGCAAACTTCCCACCCTTGAAAAGGAAGGGCTCCCTTATGATCTGATACAG
Source organism: uncultured Desulfobacteraceae bacterium (assembly GCA_964588535.1). GTDB lineage: Bacteria > Desulfobacterota > DSM-4660 > Desulfatiglandales > Desulfatiglandaceae > NaphS2. The sequence goes on along the minus strand of CAZPQA010000025.1, from coordinate 21,356 downwards.
ATTAAAGCGAACCTAAAGAATGGCAAAATTCACATGCAAGAGGGTCTTATGAACAGTCCCGACATAAACCTTGTTTTTCATGGGGATGTGGATCTCTTAAATGAACAACTCGACCTCACCATGCTCGCGTCCCCGTTTACCCTGACGGATCGCTTAATCAAGCTTATTCCGGTGGTGGGGTATATTCTGGGCGGGACACTGATTTCCGTTCCCGTCAAAGTCGACGGTCCCTTGAAAGACCCGAAAGTCCGCATCCTTCCCTTTTCGGAGATTGGATCGGGCGTGTGGGGAATACTGAAAAGAACCCTTGAAACCCCGGTCAAGATCGTTGAGCCGTTGGTGGGAGAGGAAGAAAAGACCAAAGACAAAGAAGATGAGTCAATATTCTATTAATATTTTTTCTGGAGGAGAAAAAGATGAAAATTGGAAGTGTTGTTTTACTACTGTTGTTTCTGGCTGCCTGCGTACCTGCAAAGACATGGATCAGCAGCCCTTCCACACAACAAGTGCAAAATGCTGATTTCAGTGCCCGACTGACACCCCTTAAGCGGGATAAGGAGCATTTCGTGTCATTCAGGCTTTTCATTGACAATAAGACAGGCCAGGACCTGAAAATTGACTGGAACCAGACGCGGTATCTTGTAAATGGAAAATCTTACGGCAAGGTGGTTTTTCCGGACATTGACCCCGCAACCATCAAAACCTCGATCCCACCGGCCATCATTCCGGCGGGTGGGACTTTCAGCAAGGAAGTTTTTCCCCTTAAACTGGTCGCCTTTGCGCCCATGCGGCAGGAAATTCTCGATAAGGAAGGACGGGGGCTCTTTCCCGGCCCACTTCCGGAAGGAAAGAACAGTATCGATTTGGCAATCTACAAGGGAGATCGTCTAATGAGGCAGCGAATTGCGGTGGATATTAAACAGGAGTGATTCTGGTGGCAAGCAGCGAGTGAAAAGGGGTAAGTGATGAGCGGCGGACTGGCAATTTACTTGACAAAACTGAAATTCAGCGATTAGGAATGGTCGAAATAATTTTTTAAACAAAGAATAGTCAGGAGCAAGACAATGGAAATGAACCCCATCGCAAAAGAACTCAATGGCATCATTCAGAACGGAAACAACCACGTATATGACATGCTGAGCACCGTGGGCAAGAACCTGTTTTTCCCAAAAGGCATCCTTTCACAGGGCGCGGAGGCCAAGGAAAAAGCCCACAGATTCAACGCCACCATCGGTATGGCCACGGAAAAAGGAGATACCATGTTTCTCCCCTCCATCATGGCCATGCTCAATGACATTTCCCCCAGAGAAGCGCTGACCTACGCCCCCTCTTTCGGTATCATGCCGCTTCGTGAGGCTTGGAAAGAAGAAATATATCGAAAAAATCCTTCGTTAACGGGCAAAGAAATCAGCCTGCCGGTGACCTGCAATGCCATCACCCATGCCTTGAGCGTGGTGTCGGACATGTGGGTGGACCCGGGGGATGTCATTATCCTGCCCGACAAAATGTGGGGCAATTACAATCTGATTTTTGGCGTCAGAAAAGGCGCCGTCATTAAAAATTTTACTTTTTTCGACCCACAGGGCGGTTTCAACATGAACGCATTCAAAACTTTGGTTGAAAAAGAAGCCGGGGAGCGGGATAAGATCATTGTGCTGCTCAATTTCCCCAACAACCCCACCGGGTATACGATCTCATCAGAAGAGGCGGACGGCATCGCTGATATACTGGGAAACATTGCCAAAAGCGGAACCCATGTGGTGGCATTTACGGATGATGCCTATTTTGGCCTTTTTTATGAAGAAGAGGCCATAAAGGAATCCATTTTCACCAAACTTCTGGACCGTGATCCCAATCTCCTCGCTGTTAAACTGGACGGGGCCACCAAGGAAAATTTCGTGTGGGGACTACGGGTCGGCTTTGTGACTTACGGTTGCCGCATCAAAGGAGAATCGAGGCCTTTTTACGATGCCCTGGAGAAAAAAACCGCGGGTGCCGTCAGGGGGTCCATCTCCAACGCGTCGCACTTGAGCCAGGAACTGGTCTTGAAATCACTGCAATCGAATGGCTATTTGTCGGAGAAAGAAGAGAAGTTTCAGGTTATGAAGGCACGGGCCCAGGAAGTTAAACGCGTGCTTGCCGACCCGAAATACAATGATGCCTGGGACGTGTATCCATTTAATTCCGGCTATTTCATGTGCCTGAAACTGAAGACCGTTGATGCGGAACCCCTACGGGTCCATCTTCTGGATAAATATGGCGTGGGACTGATTTCTTTGGGCAAAACCGACCTTCGGGTGGCCTTTTCCTGCCTGGAAAAGGAGGACACGCAGGAATTGTTTGATACGGTTCTGAAAGGGGTCGAAGATCTTTCAAAGGCTTAGTTTCGAAGCGCTTCATATTCGCAACTTACATAGTGCCCGAACGAAAACTGTCTTTTTCGCCAATCTCTGCGTCAGATAACCCGTTCTTAATAAAACTGGTTAATCCTCGAAATACCAAATGAGGCTAAAAGCACACCCTTAGACGCTTTAAGATAGGGATAGATCGTCGGAATTTGCGCACCGATCACATTAATTTTCGATCTGGTTCAGCCGGTATTGAAAATAGGCATCCCGCATGGCCACGTAGGGATCGAGCGACGCATCTTTCAGCGCTTCATATTCGCCGATACGAAGGGATGTCTTATTGGTCATATCGAAGGCCCGGGCACCTATATTGGGCCACCAGTCTTCCAGGATATAGTCGAGGGGATTGAGATAGAGTCCCCCCACCCAGCCAACAGTGTCGCGAAGGCTGCTGGCCCCCAGGAAAGGCAAGTTCAGGTAGAATCCCGGGCCGATACCGTAAAACGCGAACACCTGCCCCAGGTCCTCGTCCTGCACCGGGTAATCCAGGGCGTGTCTGGCCACATCCTGAAATCCCAGGAAACCTGCCGATGAATTGACCACAAACCGCACCAGGATCATGCCCACACTTTTAATTTTTCCCTGCAACAAACTACTGACCAGGCGGATGGGCATGCTCAGATTGGTGAAAAAATTGCGGATGGAAAGCCGCAGCACCTCTGGCATCACCACGCTGTAGCCTTCGCTAACGGGTTTGAAAAACCAGAAATAAGCCGCATCGTTAAATGCAAAAAAAGCACGATTCATGGGTTCAAGGGGATCGGGGATGAATGATTCCTCCGACAACTCATCCTCCGGCCACTCTTCCGAATCATCAGGGTCCTCTGAGGGTTTTTCGGCCTTTGATGCCGCCCTCCCCCCTGAAACGGTTGCTTTTGCAGCGTCCTCATCCAGGCGGGCCGTTTGAACCAACTCGTGACCGGCCATGCTGAGTTGAAGGGATGCGGCATCCTCCCCAGAATCAAATGGTGCAGCCCGGGATATATCCCGGTGTCCTTGAATTCCCCAGAAAACCAGCCCAAAAATCAGAACAAACCACAACCGTTTGCAAAACCCCATGAATTGCTTCCCCTCAACAACACGCCCCATTTCACTCTTTCTCCGCCACCTTTTTCCTTAGTTTCTTTACAAGCTCATCATAGGAAGAGCGCAGTATAATGCTGTTAAACTGCTTTCGATAATTATTGACCAGGCTGATTCCCGCAACTGAAATATCATATACCCGCCACTCCCCGTTTGCTTCTTTTAGCCTGTAACGAACCGGCACCTCTGTTTCAGAACGGGTGAGAATCTTTGCGGTTACGGTTCCGTATCTACCATCAATGGTCTCTCCCACATAAATCACCTTTTCACCGGAATAACTCCCCACCTTGTCCAGATAGGTTCGCTCCAGCAATTTCCCGAAAAGCGTGATAAATTCCTTTTTTTCCGCGTCGGTTCTCTTCCGCCAGTGTCTGGAAAGGGATCTTTTGGTCATGGCCTCCCAGTTAAACCGTTCATCTACCGCCTTTCGGATCAACTGACCCCGCTTTCTTTTATTTTCCGGGCCCTTTAAGGCCGGGTCGCTAACAACGGCGAGAATGCGGTCCGTGGTCTCTTTGATGCCGTCTGTGGGGGCACCGGCAAAACAGGGTACAGCAAACATCAGGATCAACAAAACACCGCCGAACAGAGATCGCAGATATGGCCAAATCCGGTGTTTTTTCATTATACAGGCCTCCTATCCATGGTTATTTCTATAATTTTCCAAATACATAATTTGAGATCAACTCTTCAAAATCAATCGCTGACTGTGTATCTCTGATCTTTCCACCGGGACCGATCACTTCTTCAGAGCCACCCGGTGTAATCTCAATAAATTTGTCACCGATAAGCCCACGGGTCTTGATGGAAGCGATGGCATCCTCCTGGAGCTTCACATCTGGAGCCAGGTCCATCACCACCACGGCCTGGTAATCATCCAGACTGACCTTTTTGACCCGTCCGATTTCCACCCCGGCAATCACCACCGTCGAGCCGGGTTTGATACCGCCGCCGTTTGAAAAGATGGCTTCCACCTCATATCCCTGGCTGCCCAGAACCTCCAGTTTCCCCAACTTAACGGAAAGATACCCCAGGCACAAAATCCCTAAAATCATGAACAGGCCCACGCACAATTCAACGTCAAATTTCTTCATCCCGTCCCCTTATTTGAAAACTATTAGCCCTCACAAAAACTACCCACTCAAAAATGCTTGAATCACCGGATCACGGCTCTCGCTGAAATCCGCCGGGGTCCCTTCCGCCCGAACCCGCCCTTCATGAAGCATGACGACCCGATCCACAATGGCAAAAACCTTTGGGATTTCATGGGTAACGATAATGCCCGTAAAAGAGAGCCGCTGGTGGCAGGAATCGATCAGGTTCAGAATCGACTGACCCGTTATGGGGTCCAGTCCGGTGGTGGGCTCGTCAAAAAGCATGATTTCAGGATCTTCCACCAGGGCTCTGGCAAGAGCGGCCCGCTTTACCATGCCGCCACTGATTTGAGAGGGATAGCGATGCTCCGATCCGGAAAGCCCCACATTTTCCAACTCCATCAAAACCTTTTCCCGAATGTCATTGCGGCTCAATTTGCTTTTCTCTTTCAAAGGAAACGCAACATTTTCAAAAACACTCAAAGAATCAAAAAGCGCCCCCCCCTGGAAAAGAAAACCCAATCGTTCTCGAAAGGCCTGCAGGGCTTCCTGTCCGACAGCACCGATTTCCAGACCGTCCACCGTTACGCTTCCCCGGTCCGGTTTCATGAGCCCTGCCACATGTTTCAGCAGCACACTCTTGCCCCCGCCACTCCCCCCAACCAGAGCAAACACTTCTCCCTTGCCCACTTCAAGGGAGATACCTTTGAGCACGTCATGTCCATCAAATGATTTCTGCAAGTTTTCGATTTTTATCATCAGTCCATAAACCAAAAAAGCATCAAAACAATATGGATGTCATAAAATAATCCCACACAAGAATCAACACCGATGAGAGTACCACAGCCTGTGTGGTGGCCTTGCTCACCCCTTCCGACCCGAATCCCGTGTATATTCCCGAATAATAGCCTTTGAAGCAACAAACCCAGGCGATAATCACACCAAAACTGAGCGATTTGTAAATACCCTCCAGGACATCTTTCATCTCCACGTAATGGGCCATTTCCCCAAAATAGGTACCGGCCCCCACCCCGAGCAGCTTACCACCGATGAGGTAACCGCCAAAAATCCCCACCACATCAAAAAGCGCAGTGAGTAACGGGAGGCAAATCATGGCGGCGATCAAATTCGGCACCACCAGATAGCGATAGGGATTCAGCCCCATCAACTCCAGCGCATCGATCTGCTCACTGATGCGCATAATCCCGATTTCAGCGGCAATGGCGGAACCCGCCCTCCCCGTGACCATAAGGGCGGCAATAACAGGCCCCAGTTCCTTGATCAGGGCCAGGCCCACCATGGGGCCTAAAAACGCATCTGAGCCAAACCGGCTTAAGCTGTAAAATCCCTGAAATCCCAGCACCATGCCTGAAAACCCCCCGGTCAGGACAATAAGGAGGATGGATTGAAATCCGATGAATTGGATTTGCTTGAGGCATCTGTAGATCTTGAGAGGCGGAATAAAGGTGTAGAGGAGTGTCTTCAGAAAAAAAATACCCATGGCACCCATTCTGCGAACATATTCCAGGGTCAAAAAACCAAACTTCCTGATCACCATGGGGAAAAATGCGGCAGAACCCGCGTTATGTAAGGGTGAAAAATTTTTCGACCCTGCCTTTGTTGAAATTCCCTTCATTTTGTAATATCCATTAGTAAGGGTGAAAAATTTTTCGACCCTACTCCACCCGGAGGTTCCATGCCGAAAATCAGAATTATTGTGGTTGGCAATACAAAATCGTCCTTCCTCAGTGAGGGGGAATCATTTTATCTCGAACGCCTCAGGCATTATATCCCAACTGAATGGATCGAAGTAAAACCCAAAAAAATTTCCAAGGGCATCCGAAAAGATGAATTGCTCGCAATGGAAGGGCGCTCCATTCTCAAGAAACTCCAGATCAGAGACCACATCATCGTCCTCGACATATCTGGGAGGGAGTATACTTCTGAAGCGCTTTCCCACCGAATTGACCGCTTATCATGGAAGGGAGATTCTCTGTGTTTTGTGATCGGAGGTCCTTTGGGAATTTCAAAGGAGATCCTGCAAAGGGCTCACGAAACGCTCTCACTTTCAAAATTGACCCTCACCCACGAAATGAGCCGTATCCTCTTGCTGGAACAACTCTACAGGGCATTTACCATCATGAGAGGCGAAAAATATCATAAATAGCGCCCGTCTCCCCCCCCTCCAACCACATCGCACCATAAATGGCCCCATGAGGCACCACCAGACCCGCCTGTTCTATTTCGCCCTTAATCCTTTGAAGCCTCAAGCGCCATGGCGATCTTGTTTTTCAGCTCGGACAGATCGAATGATTTGATGACATAGAAATCGGCGGCAATGGATTTCATGTTCTCCTTGAACGTGTCGTAGGCAGTGCATAAAACAACCGGCAGGTCATAGAACTTATTCCTGATATCCTGCAAAAGATCGAGACCGTTATAATCCACCATCTTGATGTCCAAAACAACCAGATCCGGCTTTTCTTCCTCGATCTTTTCCAGCAACATATGCCCGTTCTCCGCCGTAATCACCTCGTAGCCGGCATCACTCAACTCTTCTGAGTACAGATAGCGAATATGTTCTTCATCGTCCACAATCAGGATTTTAGCCATAATTCCTCTCCAGAAATTTTGAAAATTCAACCGGGCACGTCAGTGGTTTTCTGTCCGGCAGCTGAACCCGACCCTATCTTTCGGGCATCATATCAAAAGCAAATGGTCTTTGCAAACCGACCATATTTTTTTCCATACCTGTTCTATCCCTATAAATGCGGCCCCGTCCTTAGTAGGTATAAAATCCGCGGCCGGTTTTTCGACCCAGCCAGCCCGCGTCCACATATTTTCTCAGTAGCGGACATGCGCGATATTTGCTGTCACCCAACCCTTTCTGGAGAACCTCCAGAATCGCCAGGCAGGTATCCAGCCCGATCAGGTCCGCCAATGTCAAAGGGCCCATGGGATGGTTCATGCCCAGCTTCATGATCTCATCAATATCCTTGGCTTCGCCCACGCCCTCATAAAGCGCATATATGGCTTCGTTTATCATGGGCATCAGGATACGGTTGGCCACAAACCCCGGGAAATCGTTGGCCGGTACCGGCGTTTTCCCCATTTTCACCGCCAGGTCCTGGGTCGTCCGGGTGGTCTCATCGTCCGTTGCCAGGCCGTTGATGATCTCCACCAGCTTCATCAGGGGTACAGGATTCATAAAATGCATGCCGATGACTTTTTCGGGTCGCTTGGTGGCGGCAGCAATTTTGGTAATGGAGATGGAGGAGGTGTTTGAAGACAGTATGGCCCCGGGTTTACAGAATTCATCCAGATCCTCAAATATTTTCAGTTTAAGGGCCTCATTTTCCGTGGCCGCTTCCACAACATAGTCCGCTCGAATCATATCCTCCAGGGATGTGGACGCCTCGATCCTCCCCAATATGGATTGTTGTTCCTCCCCGGTAATCTTTTCTTTTTTCACGAGCCGCCCGAGGCTTTTTTCGATGGTCTTATAACCCCGCTCCACAAATTCGTCATTAATATCATTCATCACAACGGTCAAACCGCAGGCCGAAGCCACCTGCGAAATTCCCGAACCCATCTGCCCGGCACCCACGACTCCCAGCACATTGATTGCCATATCGATACTCCTTTTCCTTATGTTTTGATAAGATAGGTCCAAAATCGGTCAACCGATCGAATTCTCATGGACCCATGGTGGAAAACTTACATTGAAATAGCGATGAGTACAAGTATAAACATAAAATTCAGGGGAAATTATTCATCCCCCCATCCCCATTTAACTTTTACTTGCGGGGATGGTCGGCTTTGGGTTAATCTCCCGCCAAAACAACCACGAGGAAACCCATGCAGACACAATTTCTTCTGGCGGACAAACTGATCCTTGTTTTCTATTTCTTGGCCGTTATACTCTTTGGCGCCTATTTCCGCAAGAAAAGCAGCACCAGTTCCGGATTCATGATCGCGGATGGCGGACTTCCAAGCTGGGCGGTAGGCCTTTCCATACTGGGAACTTTCGTGAGCAGCATCACGTTCCTGGCCTATCCCGGCCAGGCCTACAACGCCAACTGGGATGTTTTCCTGTTTTCACTCACCCTGCCGCCGGCAGCCCTGGTCGCCACGTTCTACTTCATTCCCCTTTACAGAACAAAGGTCAAAATATCGGCATACGAATATCTGGAGCAGCGTTTCGGGCCCTGGGCCCGCATCTACGGCAGCATCAGTTTCATGCTCGGCTCTTTAGCCCGCATCGGAATGATTCTTTTTCTGGTTTCCCTCGTTTTGCACCATCTCACGGGATGGTCCTATGAAACCATCATCATCGTTACCGGCATCGGGGTGACCTGTTATACGGTGCTGGGGGGCATTGAAGCGGTGGTTTGGACGGACGTGGTCCAGGTCATTATCCTTTTTGCCGGTGCCATCGTTTCCATCATTATTCTGCTCGCCGGCATGCCCGAAGGTCCCGGGCAGCTATTCGAAGTTGCTCAACAACACGGGAAATTTTCCCTCGGAAGCTGGCAACCGGAGCTCATCGCCCCCACGGCATGGGTGGTGCTCATATACGGTATTTTTGAAAACCTGAGGAATTTCGGCGTGGATCAAAACTATGTTCAACGCTACCAGGTCACAAAATCAATTAAAGCCGCATCACGCTCCGTCTGGATCGCAGCCATTGCCTATATCCCCGTGTCAGCACTTTTTCTATTCATCGGCACAGCCCTTTTTTCTTTCTACAACGCCAACCCCCAGCTGCTTCCATCATCACTCGAAGGGGCGCTCACAGGGGATAAAATTTACCCTTACTTCATCGCCACACAATTTCCGGTGGGCCTCAGGGGGCTGCTCATTGCCGCCATATTTGCCGCTGCCATGAGCAGTATCGACTCATCCCTCAATTGTGTCTCAACCTTGACGTTGCTTGACTTTTATAAACGGCATATCAACCCAGGCGCCCATGAGAAACAAAGCATCAAAATGTTAAGGATTTATACCGTTGTCTGGGGTGCATTGGGAACTATCACGGGGCTGGCCATGATTCAGGTCCAAACGGCCCTTGAAACCGGCTGGCAGCTGGCGGGCATTGCCGGCGGCGGACTTGTGGGGCTGTTTCTTCTGGGCCTGCTGTCCCGACGAATAAAACCATGGCAGGCCGGCACAGCCGTATTGGTCAGCATCACGAGCATCGTTTGGGCAACATTCGCCCGAGAACTGCCTGGGGCATGGGATTGGCTTGAATGTGCATGGCATTCCCGCATGATCGGCGTTATCGGTACCGTCACGCTTCTGACAGTGGGCTTTGGCTTGGCTATTTTACCGGAAGGGCCAAAAAAGGTTTGAAAATTCATAAAACCGGGGGAAATGGAATACCCATGGGGCTTCTGGGGTCCTTGGTATGGGCCCTATTGGTATTATTGATCCGCTCGGAATCACACCCCTGAAAGGGCCTGTTCAAAATCATCCATCAAATCTTCCGTAGCCTCCAACCCCACTGACAGACGGATCAGGCTGTCTGAAATGCCCATGGCTCGGCGGTCTTCGGGGGGAACTCCAGCGTGGGAGGTGACGGCCGGACGCGTAATCAGTGATTCCACGCCCCCTAAGCTCGGGGCGGAAATGGGCAAAGATACATTTTCCAGAATCCAGTTGGCCGCTTTTACGCCGCCTTTCACTTCAAAACTCATCATACCGCCAAAACCATCCAGTAATTCCCCTGCCCTCATATGGCCTGAATGGCTTTTCAGCCCCGGGTAGTGGACCGTTTCAACGGCGGGATGGCTTTCAAGAAATTGTGCCAATTTGAGAGCGCTACCGTTCTGGTATCTCACCCTGACCCCGAGGGTTTTCATACCCCGGTGAAGCAGAAAACAGGCGTGGGGGTCCAGGGATCCGCCCAGACGGGCCAGCTTCCGGGCGATGGGATCAACCAGGGTTGAAGGCCCGATTACGGCACCTGCCACAATATCCGAGTGCCCGTTCAGGTATTTGGTGCCGCTGTGAAGGGAGAGATCAAACCCCCATTCCGAAGGGCGAAAATTCACCGGACTGGCAAAGGTATTGTCAATCAGGGAAACAATACCTTTCATCCTGGCAAATTCAACCACAGCCTTGAGATCTGCCAGCTGCAAGAGTGGGTTTGTCAGGGTTTCCACCAGCATGGCCCGGGTGTTGGGTCGACATTTCGAGGGCCATGACTCCGGCGCACTGCCATCGATAAAGTCGACGGAAATGCCGTAGGCCGGCAGATCCTCGCTGATGAAATCGTGGGTGCCGCCATAAAGGCAGTTCTGGGCCAGCAGGTGATCCCCAGCCGAAAGAAGGGTGAGGAGTGTGGTTGAAATGGCTGCCATACCGCTGGCAGTCACCAGCGCACTTTCGGCATTTTCCGATGCGGCCAGTTTTTGGTGAAGGGCAACGTGATTGGGCGTATTGTTCAGGCGAATATATTTAAGATTATAATAACCGGGCTCCCCTTCAGCCGCGAATGTGGAAGACTGAAAAATGGGCATACTCACAGCGCCCCTGATGCGTGGTTTCGGCTCACCCGCATGAATCAACCTTGTATCAAGATGCTGCTGATTTTTTTTCATATCCACTGACCCCCCATGATGCTTTCTCAAAAAAGCGTCCTGATGGATTTTATGAGGGCTTCGATCTCTTCATCCGTGCCGATGGTAATGCGAACGAAATTTCTGATACCTTCCATGTCAAAATACCGAACGAGAATTCCCTCCTCTTTCAGACGTCTGTAAACTGTTTCGCCCCCCAGCCCTTTTTTCCCCGCAAATATGAAATTCGCACCCGAGGGCAACACATTCCAGCCAAGACCTTGAAGCTGTTTTGAAAGAGATTCCCTGCTTAGAATGATTTTTTGGGTGATGGATCTGTAGTAGCCTGTGTCATTAATAGCGATTTCTCCGATTTTTTGAGCAATAAGGTCGGCAGGGTAGGAATTGAACGAATCCTTTACCGCAAATAAAGCGCTGATCAAATCTTCATGCCCCATGGCAAACCCCAGTCTCAGGGCCGCAAGGGACATGCTTTTGGAAAAGGTCCTGATGACAAGAAGGTTTTTGAACCGCTCAATCAGGGAAACCGCACTTTCCCCCCCGAAGTCAATATAGGCCTCATCAATGACCACCACCCGATCATCAGGGTAACGTTCCAGAAGTTCGGTTACCTTGGCCAAGGGAAGCACAATCCCGGTTGGCGCGTTGGGATTGGGAAAAACGATGCCGCAGGAGAATTCTTCGCCCAGATAGCTATTAATTTCGATGGCGAAGTCCTCATTTAACGGTATCTTTCGGTATTCAATGTCGTAAAAATCACAGTACACCGGATAGAAACTGTAGCTGAACTCAGGGAAGAGCAGCTTTCCCCTGACACTGTCAAAAAATGCATAGAAAGCAAAGGCCAGCACCTCATCGGAACCATTTCCCACAAAAACCTGTGAGGCATCAACATTGAAACGTTTTGAGATCGCTTCCCTGAGGGTTCCGAACAGGGGGTCCGGATAAAGCCGTAATTGTTCAATCTCAAATGATTTTAAGAAAGGTCCGATTTCGGGTGTGGGCGGATATGGATTTTCATTGGTATTGAGTTTAATATAGGTTCTGTCCTGGGGTTGCTCCCCCGGAACGTAAGGTGAGAGTCTCTTGATTCTTTGGGTTAACATAACTTTTTATCCCTTTTGCTTGTCTTTTGATTTTATTTGAACGCTCTGCTTTTTTAGCCACCTTCGGTCGAAATTGCAAGATGAGTCTTGCCTTTCTCCATAATTTCACCTAATGTAGTGAAATTGGGGGAAAATGACATGGAAAAAACAAAAATTCGAAATAAGCTCCTGCGGATACTGGATACGGCACCAGCCTTAAAGGAAGCGCTCCTCTCAAGCGCTTCCCTAGATGTCCAAAGGGAGAAAATCAGGGAGTTCCTTTCCAGCCTGATTGTAACCACCTATGACGATGAAACCCCACCCCTTGAATGGATACTGGTTCGTGATGCCATTCGTGTGTTTCGGACCCTCCTGTCGCCCAGAAGCGAAAGGCTTGTGGGGTACAGCTTCCTCCAATACATACGTGATCTCCTTTACATGGAAAACTACAAGGAAATTGAGAAGCCCTCGCCTGATTTTTTTGCGGAACTGGACCATCTGCTTAAAGGGCTCATGGGAAAATCGGGTATTTATCCCGATAAAGCGCCGGTTTTTGCCAGACATGAAGGGAAAAAAGCCGCCAAACTGAGATCGGCCGATCTTTCCAGGATGGCCAGGGGGGCGCAGCAACACCTTGATCGATACCCCTGCGGCCTGGACAACAATGCGATCCGCAGGCGGAGCACCAATAAATCCAGAATCCTGAAATATTTCGATGCAACGGGACAGGAGTGGAACGACTGGAAATGGCAAACCCGGCATATCGTACGGAAGGCGGAAACATTAAAATCCCTGGTGAAACTTACTGATGAGGAGTATGAAGCCGTTGCCCTTGCCAGGGAAAATCGAATCCCCTTCGGCATTACCCCCTACTACCTTTCGCTCATGGACTACCAGGCGGATCGAAAAAGGGACTATGCGGTTCGCGCGCAGGTCATCCCACCCTTGAACTATGTCAAGAGATTGATAGAAATGAGGGAAAAGCATGAGCTCTCAATGGATTTCATGCTGGAAAGGGATACTTCTCCCATAGAAGGGATTACCCGGCGATATCCCATGATCGTCATTTTGAAACCGATCCTGACCTGTCCCCAGATATGCGTTTACTGTCAGAGAAACTGGGAGATCGAGGATGTTTATTCCCCGAGCGCCGCACTCTCACGCGACAAGCTGGACGCAGCCATTGGGTGGATTGCCGATAAGCCCGAGATCAGGGAAGTGCTCATTACAGGCGGCGATCCCCTGCTTTTGAGCAATTCAAAAATTGAGTACATGCTGCGCAAGCTGTCGCGCATTGAACACGTGGAACGTATCCGCATCGGAACCCGCACACCGGTCACCCTGCCCCAGCGGATAACCGATTCATTGATCCGTGTCATCAGTCGGTTTCACGCCCCGGGAAAAAGAGAAATCCTCATTGTCACCCATTTTGAACATTCCTATGAAATCACCCCCCAAAGCATGAACGCCGTTCAGAAGTTCCTGCGAAACGGCATCAAAGTCTACAACCAGCTGGTGTACACCCGTTACAATTCGCGTAAATTTGAGGCTGCGGCTTTGCGGCTTAAATTATGCCTCATCGGCGTGACCCCCTATTACACGTTCAATACCAAAGGCAAGGAAGAGACCGATGACTACCGGGCGCCCATACCCCGGCTCCTGCAGGAACAGCAGGAGGAAGCGCGGCTCCTGCCGGGATCAGCCCGCACCGATGAAATCGTTTTCAATGTGCCGGGTCTGGGGAAAAACTACCTGCGGGCCGTCCAGCACCGGGACGTCATTTCGCTTTTGCCCGATGGTCGAAGGGTTTACGAGTTTCACCCCTGGGAAAAGAAATTGCATTTGGCCAACACCTACGTTTACACGGATGTATCCATTTATAAGTACCTCAAAAGGCTGAAAGCCATGGGAGAAAACACATCACTGTATCGAACCATCTGGTATTACTATTGATGCCGGTCGGCAAGCTCAGGGAACAGCCCCGGTAGATTTCTTGGAAGAAGATAAGGAGATTGAAGGCGTATGCACGATCCGAATTATATCAAAATAACCACAGGTTTGTTCATCATGCTGAACCCTTTCGTCCTCATCCCCGTGTTCCTGGGGCTCACGGGAGGGATGAATAAGTCGCAAAAAATGAAGATAGCTTTCACCTGCGCCATCGCCGTTTTTGTTATTATGATGATTTCCGTATTCGGCGGTCACCATGTGCTCTCCTTTTTCGGCATTACCATCAACGATTTCCGTATCGCGGGAGGTCTTTTGATTTTTCTCATGGCCATTTCCATGTCCCGCGCCAAAGAAAAAGGAGAAGGGATGCGTTACAGCGATAAGGAACATAAGGTGGCCAAAACCAAGGGTGGCAATATCGCCGTGGTGCCCCTCGCCATCCCCCTGATGGCGGGACCGGCGGCCATCAGCGTTTCCATTATTGATGCGGAAATGTGCAACGTCCTCTCATCGCGGTTGATTCTTGTGGCCATCATCGCAGGGCTGAGCGCCGTTCTGTGGGTAGCCATGGCCCTGGCGGAAGAGATTGGGCGGTTCCTGGGCCATACGGGCCAACAGGTCCTCACCCGGGTCATGGGTCTCATCCTGCTGGCCCTCTCAATCGAATTCCTGGTTGTGGGCATTCAGGGCGCCTTTCATTTGACCAGCCGTTAATAGTGGCGTGATAAAAAAGTATCAAACCAGAACTTCGATCAGGCGCTTTTCAAAATGCCCCTCGACAACATTTCCAGTGCCAGCTTCCAGGTAACCGCCAGATGGCCTTTTCGACTCATGGCCTGCTTGCTGTTTTCCAGGTGTATAATCCCTAAGAAAGACGTCCACACCACTTCCGCCAGGGTTTTGGCGCTGCAATCCCGGAAAACACCCTGCCGGATGCCATAAGCCATTATTTTTGAGAGATACTCATAGTTGCGCGACCCTGAGCGATCCAGCATAATGCGAAGGTTTTCCGGCAGGTTTCGAATCATCTCGCTTTGATGAAAATAAAGGGTTGCATTAAATGAGGCCCCGTCTTTTTCATAAAACTCAATGAACGTAAACCACAACGACTCCAGCAATTTGTCTCTTATTTGAGCCCGGCCAGCATAGAGGTTTTCAAGCCGTTGATGGAAAAAGCCTGAGTATGACAGAATGGCATGAATGAAGATTTCATCTTTGGTCTTGAAATAAAGATACAACGTGGCACGGCTGAGTTCTGCCGCTTCAGCAATTTTTTCCATTGTGATGGCGTGATACCCTTCTTTGTCGTAAACCTGGATGGCCGCTCTGAGAATAGATTCACGCCTTTCGTTTTTTTCACGCTCACGTCGTTCTTTGATGCCCATATTGAATCCCTTACATTTATCCCTCTTCTTCCATCGATTTCAGGATTTTCTCCGGCGTAATGGGCAGATCCTTACACCGATATCCCGTGGCGTGATAAACGGCATCGGAAATGGCAGGCGCTGTGGGAGAAGCCAGTCCCTCGCCACACTCTTTCGCACCCATGGGACCTTCGGGTTCATAGGTGTCGATGTGCGTCACTTCGCTGGGGGGCATATCCATGGCCGTGGGCATCTTGTAATCCAGGAAATTCGTATTCAGTGTCTTTCCATCCTGCATAACGAACTGCTCCGAAAGGGCATAGCCGAGTCCCATCTGAATAGAACCAGCCAGCTGACCCTCAACACCCTTCGGGTTAATCACGGTGCCGCAGTCATGGGCCGTCCACATCTGTTTCACATCCACCTTGCCGGTTTCCCGGTCCACTTCCACCAGGGCCGCCTGGGCGCCGAATCCAAAGGCGGGGGTTACAAGCCCTTTGTCCCGGGGCGTATAGTACCCATGGGCAATCAGGGGTTCACCCCGGTTGGATCTCTGAACCATGGCCACCACATCGCCAAAGGGAATGGATTTCTTGGGTCTGTTCTTGGGCTGAACCATACCGTTTTTGCATTCCATCTCGTGGATAACATTCAGGTTATGAAAGGCGGACAAGGCGCCGAACAGTTTTTCCTTGATCTTCCGCGCCGCGTCCAGGCACGCATTTCCCGCCATGAGCGTGACCCGGCTTCCCCAGGTCCCGAGATCCGCCTGTGGTGTGGTGGCCGTATCTGCCGACGTAATGCGGATATCTTCCATTTGCAAGCCCAGCTCTTCCGCCAGGATCTGTTTCATGGCGGTATCGCATCCCTGCCCGATGTCGGAAGCCATGGTCAGCAGGTGAACGGTTCCGTCTGAAAAGGCCCTCACTTCGGCAGCGGAAAAGGGATACTCGGTATTGAACCAGTTGAACACACCGCCGGAGATAAAGCTGTAGCAGCCGATGCCGATGCCCTGCCCCGGCTTGAGTTCCTTCCTGAGCCGTTTCCAGTCACTCATTTCAGCCACTGCCTCAATGGATTCCTTAAATCCGCAGCTGCTGATGGTGGCCACATCCGGGATTTTGTCGCCGCTCACCTGTGCGTTTTTAAGGCGCAGATCCACCGGGTCGATCCCCAAAGCCTCTGCTGCCATGTTCATCTGGATTTCAGAGGCGTACAGGGACTGCGGTGCTCCGAAACCGCGCATGGCGCTGGCCGGCGGTTTGTTCGTATAGGCGTGTCGTCCGTGAAACCGATAGTTGGGATACCGGTACAGCATGGCCCCGAAGTTACCGCAGAGAAACGTGGCCGTAGGGCCCATGGCATTATAGGCGCCACCGTCCAGGACAATCTTAAGATCCTTGGCCATCAGGGACCCGTCTTTCTTGAACCCCACTTTGGAATGGAGCGTCATGGGGTGCCGCCGGCGACCGGTCAGAAACTCCTCTTCCCTAGTAAGGGTGAATTTCACAGGGCGGCCCGTTTGTTTGGCCATAAAGGCCGCGCAGAACTCCCAGGTCCGAAGCTCCATCTTTCCTCCGAAACCGCCGCCCACAAAGGGCTTGATGACCCGAATGTCGTTTTCCCGCATCTCCAGGGTTGATGCCAGCAGGCACTGCACGATATAGGGCACCTGGGTGGAGGTCCAGAGGGTAATGCGGCTGTCCAGGTCCACCTGGGCCAGGGCCGAACAGGGTTCCAGGTAGGCATGGCTCACCGCATGAACCTTGAAGGTGTCTTCACGAACGTAATCCGATTCCGCAAAACCTTTTTCGATATCCCCGTACTGGATTTTTCGGTTGACGCTGACATTATCGGGACAATAATCGTGAATGGCGGGTGCGCCTTCTTTTATGGACGCATCGATATCATACAATCCTTCAAGCTCTTCGTACTCAACCTCGATGAGCTCAATAGCTTCCCGGGCGGTTTCCTTATCAACGGCCGCCACGGCCGCCACTTCATCCCCGATAAACCTTACCTTATCAACGGCCAGGGCATATTCGTCCTGCGTGTCGGCGAAAAGGCGCCAGTTGCCATATTTAACCTTCGGAATATCATTTCCCGTGATGACGCTCTTCACCCCGGGAAGCGCTTCTGCCCTGCTCGTATTCACATGTGCGATTCGGGCATGGGCCACGGGGCTTCGCAGAATCTGTCCATGGAGCATCCCCGGCAACTTCATGTCATCGGTATAAATGGCGGATCCCCTCGCCTTGGCATAGGCATCGTTTCTCGGCACATCTTTTCCCACGATACTGAATTGTTCCATTGATTATTCCTTTCCCCTCAACTGTTCAAGGCCCGGTCCCGGGCTTCGGTAAGGGCCCTTCGTGTTAAGACCGCCACCATCTTTTTTCGGTAATCCGCGCTGCTTCTGACATCTGTAATGGGTTGGGATTCTTCGGATGCGACAATCCCCGCCTTTTCAATGATCTCCCCGGTCAGCTGTTGGCCAAGCACCATAGCTTCACTCTTTACAGCGCGCATGGGTACGGGAGCCACAGCACCCAGGAATAGTCGCACATCACGGCAAAGATCTTTCTCCATGCGCACCATGCTTCCAACACACACTGCCGAGATATCGACTTTTCCCCGAGCTGAAATATGCTGGTAGGAAACGCCTGACCCCGACTCAGGGGCCGGAACGAGAATGGCGGTTAAAATTTCACCGGAACCGAGGGCATTTAATCCGGGCCCTTTGAAAAATTGATCCAGGGGCAGCCGTCTTTCTCCTTTGGCGCCATTTATCACAATTTCCGCGTTCATGGCGAGCAGGGTCGGTGCATTGTCCGCCGAAGGGGCTGCGTTACAGAGGTTACCGGCAACCGTCCCCATATTCCGAATCTGTACATTGGCCGTCTCCCGGGCCGCGGCGGCAACGGCCGGATAATATTCCAGAATGTCCGGATGGGCTGCCACGTTTGCCAGAAGCGCTGTGGCACCGATTTTCAAACCCGCTTTCGGGTCAAAAGAGATATCATCGAGGCCCTTGATATGCTTAAGGGCGATAACGGAAGCCGGTTTCAGCAGACCATGGTTCATTTTTACCAGAAGGTCTGTTCCGCCTGCCAGCAAATGGGCGCCCTCCCCTTTTTCCAGGAAAAGCTGTTGCGCCTCA
The DNA here is from genome assembly GCA_964588535.1 of uncultured Desulfobacteraceae bacterium. Taxonomy (GTDB): domain Bacteria; phylum Desulfobacterota; class DSM-4660; order Desulfatiglandales; family Desulfatiglandaceae; genus NaphS2. The sequence continues at coordinate 2,631 of CAZPQA010000025.1, read as the reverse complement.
TCAAGGCTCTCGGGTGCAAAATATTCAAATTTTGGTAACGTCATGTTCACACCTCTCCATATTTAACCCCTTGGGGATTGTTTCATTTTTTGTGCAGCTTCTGAAACCGCCTCCACGATCTGGATGTAGCCGGTGCACCGGCACAAATGGCCGGAGAGACCTTCCTTGATCTCCTGTTCTGTTGGGGAACTGTTTTGATCTAGAATGTAAGCCGCTGACATTTCCATACCGGAAGTGCAGAACCCGCACTGAATGGCGCCCATTTCAACGAACGCCTCCTGAATGGGATGCAGTTCATCGCCCGACGGAGCCAACCCTTCAACGGTTTGAATATCTTTTCCCTGAACCTCCAGGGCAAGGGTCAGGCATGAACTGACACTTCGACCATCCACCAGCACCGTACAGGCACCGCAATCTCCAGACCCGCAACCCAGCTTGGTGCCTGTCAGGTTCAGGTCTTCCCGGAGCACCTCGTTGAGGGTGCGCCACGGATCAACCGCCAGGGAATACATATCCCCGTTAATCCTGAGTTCAATCGGGTGTTTCATCCTCTTGTCTCCTATTTTTAGGTTACTGCACAGGCGCCCGATTTGAAAACGGGTCTTTCGCCCCTACAACAAATACACATCGTTCACATGATAGACGGTGCGTCTAACGCTGTCAAGTGGTTTTTTTCTTCCCTGTATTTCCAAATTGATGTATATCTCACTGATAAATATCAGGTCCATTTTTCAAATGCTCACGATGTCATTTCTTGGGGGAACCTATGGGAAAAAAGATTCTGGTTGTTGATAACGATCTGCTCATGCTGGCATTGATGACGGATCTGTTTGAAGAACAGGGCCATGAGGTGGTCACAGCGAATGATGGGCTTTCTGCATTGGAAACTTTGAAAAATTATGCCCCTGATGTGGCCTTCATTGATCTCGTAATGCCCAACATCAGAGGCGACAGGCTGTGCCGAATTATTCGAAGCATGCCCCATTTGAAAAATCTTTTCATGGTGATCATTTCCGCCGCAGCCCTTGAGGACTTGACACATTTTGCTGAACTGGGTGCGGATGCCGCCATTGCAAAGGGACCATTCAACGAAATGTCAAAACAGCTTCTGAACATTTTGGATCAAAGAGATGAGGTTTTATTAGAGAATCCTCAAGAAACATCAGCAGGCTATGACGATACCTATCAACGGAGGATAACCAAAGAACTCCTCTTTGCGGAACGGCATTTAGAAACCATTTTAAACAACATTTCTGAAGGTATTTTTGAGCTCAATCCTGATGGAAAGATCATTTTCTGCAATAATATGGGATTCTCATTATCCGGCGCTTCTGAAGCAGCGCTTCTGGGTAGAAACTTCTTTGAGCTTTTCAAAGGAAGCGATCGCGAAAAAATCGAAGACCTGCTCCTCAGGATCGGGGACGGTCCACCCGAAATCAGTGACAGGTTTACCGTAAGACTACACGAAAAACGGGTATCCTTGAAATTACTGCCAGTCGAAGATCACACAGGGTGGTCGGTTATCGCAATTGTTGCGCCCCTTCCCCCTATTGAGAAACAGCAGTAACGTAAACTGCCGCGCTATACACAACCGGATCAGGATCAGAAGCTCTTGCTGGCACAGCTTCGCTTCAGGTTGCCGGAACAGCCGCCGCCTAGGATCACCACCGATTCGATCTACCACGGCTACCCGATTATACACTCTCTTTATTCCGCAATATTTGAATAGATTTCAGCAATTCACTCTTCTCAAGCAATTGGTTCGTTATGTATTTATGAAGAACCATACTGATCAGTGTCTGATAGGGTATCCCATCGTCTTTGGCCTTCTCTTTCAGTTTTTCAAGATCATATTCAGCGATTCTCAGACTAATCGCTTTATTTTTTCTTGCCCGTGCTATGATAGACTCAACCCGATTCCGTTTATCCTCCGATACAGGAACCAGAGAATCAATATTGTTTTCAATGGTTCTTTCTTCCTTGGTTAGATTATTCATCTTTTCCTCCATATCTATTATGGAATTTTCGACTTGGAAACGCGGTTTTCAGAACGATCCTCTCTTGGTCATCGATCAAGAATGGAACAACCCATGTATAGTCATTGATTTTCATTATGAAATACATCTGATTGTCTCTTGTTGGATTTTCAAAGATATCCATGTAATCCCCGTTTAATATCTTGCCGGAAATTTCTTCAAAAGAAATCCTTCGGTTCACCTGTAACCAATTGTTTTTCTCTTTATCCCAGATAACGTCCATTGATGTATTCTAATATGTCGTATATACATTGTCAACGCATTTATGTGAAACGCAACGTCAAGGATTTGGACCAAGCTCCAAATAGACAAAAAGCATCGAAAATTCTATAATCGCCATCAGGCTAAGCAATTCGGTAACATCAAAGAATGTATGCTGCAAACGTTGATTCCCTACATAACCTGAAAGGCAGGAGGTGACACATGTTTTGTCAACGTTGTTTACAAATCCTGATCGTATGTACGATGCTTGTATTAACCGGGGAATTGGTTTTTGCAAGGTACCTTCGGACTCAAAAGACCATTGACTTTCTACTGTAGTATTTTTATAAAACTATTGACTTTCTACATTAAGATGTTAAGGTTGATGCTCGAC
>CAZPQA010000024.1:0-36298 GCA_964588535.1 uncultured Desulfobacteraceae bacterium | reverse complement strand
CTTTGGGTAAGTCATCATATGTGCTTATCGGCTCAAAAATTGAGGCGATTATAACTCATATTCGCCTCATAGGCAAATGGTAAATCAAGAAGCGAGACACCATGCCGTGATGTTGACCTTGTTTGACAGGATGAAAGTGTGCGGAACAGGTGACATCTCAACTTTTAAACACTATACGGAAACTGAGATTTTAAAAAGGCACTATGCCAAGAAAAGCACGCATAGACGCGCCTGGAGCTCTACATCATGTAATCGCCCGAAGAATTGTGCCGAGGCCCTAAAATATTTTCCGAAATACGGCCACGGCCGTATCCACATCCTTGGTGGTGATCCCGTGGTGGGTTACAGCGCGCAGGCGATGGGAACCCACCGGGTTCACGCGCACACCCGCCCTCGCGAGTTTTTGGACCGCTTCGGTTACGAGTAAATCCAATGTTAAGTCCATGTAAATGATGTTGGTCTGCACCTTTTCCAGGCCTCCCAGTGACAGCCCCTCCAAATCCGCCACTCCTTCTGCCAGGCGGCGGGCATTGTCATGATCCTCGGCCAAGCGTTCAACCATCTGCTCAAGGGCAACGATGCCGGCCGCCGCAATGATTCCGGCCTGGCGCATGCCGCCTCCCAGGACTTTTCTCATTCTGCGGGCTTTGGCAATAAAGTCGGTTGATCCGCAGACCACCGATCCCACCGGTGCTGCCAAACCTTTGGAGAGGCAAAAGGAGATGGAATCCGCGGGCACCGCCAGTTCGGCGGGTGAAACACCCAAGGCAATGGCCGCATTGAAAATTCTGGCTCCGTCAACATGCAGTTTAAGGCCCTTCTCAGAGGCAATCCTCCCAACCTGTTTCAGGTAAGAAGAGGGAAGCGGGCTGCCGTTGCAAAGGTTATGGGTGTTTTCAAGAACAATGAGGCGGGTCACGGGAAAATGGATATTGTCAATGCGGATGGCCGATAGAATATCCTCGGGCAGAATGGTTCCGTCGGGCTGATTGGGCACGATGCGCGGATGAATGCCACCAATGGCCGCGGAACCGCCCTGCTCGTAGTAAAAGATATGGGATTTGTCCCCCAATATCATTTCATCGCCCCGTCCGCAGTGGGCCATCTGGCAAACCAGGTTGGCCATGGTGCCGCTGGTGACCAGAAGGCCCGCAGCCTTGCCCATGCGTTCGGCGGCCAGTTCTTCCAGTTTTCGGACTGTGGGGTCTTCGCCGAAAACGTCGTCTCCGACTTCTGCGGCAGCCATGGCCTTGCGCATGGCCGGGGTGGGCAGGGTGATGGTGTCTGAACGGAGGTCAATAAGAGGCATGTTGAAATGTCCTTTCTTTTTTGTAATTATGGATGTTACCCAATATGAAATTCAACCGGAGATATAAACCCCCCGCTTCTTGCGCTTGATTTTTCCCTGTTGCCTGGCCCGGTAGATGATGTTTCGGATCTGGATTTCGCCAAATCCGGTCTTTTTCCTGATCATGGCCATGGTAACGCCTTTTCTGCTTTCTCTCACAATCCCCACCACGGTTTCAAACAGGGTCCTGGACTTTTTTGGGGCGGCTTTCTTTCCGGCTTTTCGAGCCAAGGCTTTGGCCTTCCCAATTTTGGGTTTTGGCGGTTTTTTCTTCCCAGTTCCCTTCTTTTTTCGCTTTTTGAGCGCCATGGGGCTTTCCATGTCGATGCCAAACACATCCGCAAGATCCGAATCGGCAATGACCCTTGCGGTTTTCTTTCGGGCCTTTTTGAGCAATTCCCGGGTTTTTCCTTCCACTGCCTCTGAAACCAGGTCTTTCATTTTCACCTGTCTGAGTTTGAAAAACAGTTCCGGGTCCTGGTCGAGCCTGGCGCCAATCCCATAGAGGGTGGCAGCCACATGCTTGCACATGGAGGCCCAGTCGGGACATGAGCAGTCAAAATCAATCTCTTTCGGAGAAGGAAAAAGCCCTTTCCCCTGGATGGTAAAGACTTCCCCCAGGGCCTTTGGAAATTTTCCCGCCAGAAGTTCCTGCAACGAATCCAGCTTCCCTTCAGAAGCGCTCTTGATTCCTGCCCAGGTTTTTTTGTTCATGGCCTTGATCCGGATCGTTACGGAATAGGGTCTTGATTCGGATCCCTGGACCAGCGAATCAACCTTGCCGGAGCGAATCTGAAGGTCGAGGACCGCGCCATGGCGAACGTAGCTGCGCCCCCTGCCGATACGGTTGCTGTAATCTGCGTAGGATTCCAGGTTCTTGTTCCAGGCCTTTCCCCACCAGGTGCGAGCAATGGCCGTGCCTTCAATCACAATGGGGTTGATATGGGGGTTTTTCTTTTTCAGCAGTTTGAGTTTTTTCAGGGCCTTCGCCCTCTTTTCCGCCACGCTCACATAACGGGGATAACTCCAATAACTCATCATCGTCTCCCTGGAATTTAGTAAGAAAATTTACAATGACAGTTTAAACATATCCAAGAGTTCATCGTTTTTCATCTCAGTGATCCATCGATCACCGGTGCTGGCAATCACCTCCTCGGACAACCTGGATTTCTCCTCCAGCATGAGATCAATCTTCTCTTCCACCGTACCCTGGGTCAAAAACTTGTGTACCACCACATTTTTCTTCTGACCGATTCTGAAGGCCCGGTCCGTTGCCTGGTTTTCCACAGCAGGGTTCCACCACCGGTCAAAGTGAACCACATGATTGGCCTCGGTCAGGTTCAAACCGATTCCACCCGCTTTGAGGGACAACACCATAAAAGGAACGTAGCCCGAGCTTTGAAATTGTTCAATAATCTTTTTTCGTTTCCCAACGGCCACGCTGCCGTGCAGAATCAAGCCCTTTCGTTGGAAAACGGTTGAAAGGAGGTCATGGAGGGGTTGGGTCATCTCTTTAAACTGTGTGAAGACCAGGACCTTCTCTCTTTTTTCGTAGATGGTACCACAGATTTCACGAAGCCGCTGAAATTTTCCGCTCTCTTTTTCTTCAAACCCCCCGGTTCCCAGATATTGGTCGGGATGATTGCAGATCTGTTTGAATTTCATGAGAGAAGAAAGGATCAAGCCCTTTCGTTGGATCCCCTCTGTTTCTCTGATGGATTCTCGAATATCCTGGACCAGCTTTCCATATAAAAGCACCTGTTTTTTGGCAAGTGGCGCGTAGGTCTTCATCTCCATCTTTTCGGGGAGATCCGAGATGACCGATTTATCGGTTTTGAGGCGCCGCAAAATGTAAGGGCTGATGATGTTGCGCAATCTGGCATATCCCGAGGGATCCCGATCCAGACTTTTTGAAAAACGCTTGAATTCTCTGGCGTTTCCCAGAAGCCCGGGATTCAGGAAGTCAAAGAGGGACCAGATGTCCGACAAACGGTTCTCGACGGGGGTGCCGGTCATGATGATCCTGTTTGTTGAAATGAGTTTTTTGACAGCCCTTGATTGCTTCGTGCCCGGGTTCTTGATGGCCTGGGCCTCATCCAGAATGATGTAGTGCCAGACATGATCTTGAAGCCATGAATACCGTTGAATCAGCGCATAGGTGGTGATGACCAGGTCGAATTGATCCAATGCCTTCCGGCCTTTGGGCGGGCTGTTTTTCTTGAGCCCCGCACTGGGATGGGCCACAAAGAATTTGATATGGGGTGAAAACCGCTTGATTTCGTTTTCCCAGTTGGAGATAAGGGAGGCGGGTATGACGAGCAGGGTGGCCTTGCCCGGTTTTTTGGTTTTTTGAAAATCGGACTTCATAATGCTCAGAAATCCGAGCGCCTGTACAGTCTTTCCCAGGCCCATGTCATCCGCCAGGCAGGCCCCCAATTTAAGGGAATGCAGAAAGTGGAGCCAATTCAATCCCTTTTGTTGATATTTCCTCAGCTTCGCCGTAAATGACTTATTGGGTTTGACTGAAGGGGTCAGAGACGGGTTCGCCAGTTTCCCGATAACCGATTCCAACCATTTTCCGTTGGAGATACCATGATCGATTTCCTGGGGGCTCAGCCCCAGAAAACCCTCCGGCATCAGCTGTAGCCGCATGGCATCCCGCAGGCTCAAGCCTTCTTTTTCCATCATGACCCTGGCCTTTTCATAAGCATCAAGGGTCTGGCTCAGCTTTTCGTGGTCAACAGCCACCCATCTGTTTTTAATGAAGGCGAGCCCTTCCGACTCCGCCAGCAACCGCCTGGCCTCGGCCTCTGAAATTTGGATGTCCCCTAAAAAGAGCTGCGCATTGAAACTCAATATGGCATCCATTCCTGCCAGGGAAGGTTTTTTGTCCCCCAGGCTGAAATTCAATCGAACGCCGGACTGCTTTCCTTTCCACCAGTTGGGGATTCGGCACAAAATACCCGAGTCTTCGTAAATGGGAATTTCCTTGAGAAAGGTGAATGCCTCTCCCGCGCTCCAGGCCAGGGGATGAAACAGCTCGCCTGTTTCCAGGAGTTCCCCCATGAGCGGGCTTCTTTTTTCTGCTATATGTACGGTTGTAAGCAATTCCAGGAGTTTTTCATCATCATTTTCATATTCCGCCAAAGCGTGCTTGAGGGGGAGGTGTTTGGATTTTCCCTGTCGGTTCAACCGGGTGGTGTAGGTGGCCATGAAAGCGAAGGGATATTCATCATCGCGGTTTTCCACCAGGTGAAAAAACACCCTGCCCACTAGATGAACATCGGGGCTGTAGGTTCTGATGAAAGCCGCAACTGACCCTTCGTAGGATTGAATAGACTTGGAAAATGCTTCGGTTAACCGGGTCCACTGAGATTCAAGCAATTCCTCCCTTAGATATTCGGCGCCGGTCATCATGGGAGCATGGGCCAGATGGGTCTCCAATTCCGCTTTCACAAAGGGAATTTTCACCCGATGGCGCAGAGATTCCAGGTCGGGGGTCTGATACAGTTTTTTGGCAAACAATCCGGAAAATCCCCGCCAGTAATCGAGGGAGGACGAGAGCGGGACCTGTGGGTCGGAAAACCCCAGAAAGAGGAGCCACCGGTCGGTTTTGTCGCCCGTGGATTTCTTTCTGTACCGCTCATGGATTTCTTTCTGTAACAGCCGGCTGCTTTTTGAGATGGCATCCCGGGTATCAATCCATTCCAGGTGCAGGGCGCCGTTCGGCAGAATAACAAGATTTAATTCCCGGCTCGTCTTTTCTTCCATGGTAAATGCTCATTTCATAGTTGTATACGGCTCGATTTTCGACGAACATACCATCCTCACGGATCAGGTCAATTCAAATTTAGAAAAATAAAAATTGTTGATTTTTTACTGGCAGAAGCAGAGGATGATAACCATAAAGGGAGGCGTTATTGGCTTGAACCTTCAACAGGGAGGGAAATGACATGTTAGAAATGATGGATATAGGGGTTGAAGAAGTCGTTGCGTATCGCGTGGGCGGAAAGATCACGGAAGAGGAGATGACATCCGTTCTTTCCATATTTAAAGAAAAAATCAATAAAGGCGAAAAACTAAACGTATATCAAGAAATTGAAAGTATCGGTGGGGCTGAGTTTGATGCGATGATTGAGAAACTCAAGTTTTTGTTTGATGTTGGACTTTCACATTTCAACAAAATAGCCGTGGTAACCCATAAAAAATGGATTCATCATCTTGCGGATCTTGAGGGCAAGCTATTTAAGAATCTAGACATGAGAGGATTTTCCATTGAGGAGAAGGATGAAGCAATCGAATTCATGAAAGCTGCATGATAAACCTTCTTCCGATCAGGCGACAAAAAAACCCATAGATCGAAACCGCAAAAGAAAGGAGTATATCATGTTAAACGTTCAATTTGATGAGGAAAAAGGTATTGCAATTCTTGAACCCGACGGTGCATTAACCGAAGAAGACTTCAAATCCGCTGCCAGGAAAATTGATCCCTATTTAGAACACTCAGGGAAACTCAACGGAATTTTGATTCATGTGGCGTCATTTCCGGGATGGGATACCTTTGCAGCACTCATAACCCATCTTAAGTTTATAAAGGATCATCACCAGAAAGTCTCCAGGATCGCCTTTGTGACAGATTCTCCCATGGGTCATTTTGCTGAAAAGATCGGTAGCCATTTTGTTCAGGCAGAGGTGAAGGATTTCCCATTTAATGAACTGGAGCAAGCCCGGACCTGGGTTCTAAACATCAAAGAGGAAGTTTAAATCAGGCTTTCACAGCGCCCGGGGATGCTGTCTCAGGGCGCTTTCACATTTGCCGCATCCCCCTTTTCCAGTTCTCTGATGCGGTCTTCCAACTCTTTTTCCGCCATCCGCTTTCCGGATTTCGTTAAGAACCAGGGCTCAAGATTTTTGCGCAACCTTTCGATGCACTCCTCAAACGTGAGCCCGAAACCCATCTGGATGCCGCGAATGGCCACTTCGGAATATCGCCATAGCTTATCGGCATCCTTGACGATACTGTCATTGAGTGAAATGGATTCTTTTCGGGAGTCATGCCCTTTGATAATTTCCTGGATTTCCAGCGTTTTATCTTCATGATAGTTGACTTTTCGAAGAATATCGCCGGCAATTCTTGCCCCCTCAACTTCGTGGACGCGATTCCATTCCGGCATGCTGGCCTTAGGGCCGAATGCCTTTAACTGAATACCCTCCGGCACCTCCTTCCACCCCACATCATGGAGGATAATGGCCGGAATCACGATATCTTCCTCTCCCCCTTCCTGCACCAGCAGTTGCTGAGCAAGGCCTGTTGAAATCTCCGTATGAATATCATTCTTTCGGGTGTTGAGATAAGGTCGCGCCAGATCCCAGATCCGTTCGTAAATATCTTTCAGCATGAAATTCAGTATATGCAAAAGGTAAAGCAGGGTCAAGATTTACGATTCAAGGGCTTCAAGTCATGAAATGAATTGAAAAAGCCTTTCTGTTCGGTTAGACTTAACCTTCATTAATTAAGAGATATGTTCCTTTTGAAAAAGATGATGACAACCCCATATCACATTTCAAATACACCTGAATTATTAATGGGCTGCGGCGCGGCCGATACCATAACCGATTTGACCACCCGGTATAAAGGTCCTGTCTTGATCATTACCGGCGGCAGCACATGGGAAAACATTCGCTTCTTCCCCGGTTTCCTGGATGAATTGAAATCCACAAACCGTTTGGCGGGTCTTGTAAAGATTATTCATGAACCTTCTCCAGATGACATTGATGATGTTGCCAATCGTTATCAAAAAAAAGAGATGGGTTGTGTTGTCTCCATTGGCGGCGGCAGTGTCATTGATGCCGGAAAAGCGATTTCGGCCATGTTGAAATCGGAAGGGAGCGTCAAAGACTATCTTGAAGGGATTGGCAGCAGAGTTCCCACCGGTCAAAAAGTCCCCTTTATTGCGGTGCCCACAACTGCCGGCACCGGGAGTGAGGCGACCCAGAATGCTGTGATTTCCGAGCAAGGACCGGAAGGATTTAAAAAATCCCTTCGCCACATGAATTACGTTCCGAATATTGCCGTTGTAGATCCAAAGCTAACGGTAAGCTGCCCACCTGGAACGACCGCTGCAAGCGGCATGGATGCGTTTACACAGTTGGTTGAGTCTTATCTGTCAACCCGGGCAAATCCCTTTACAGATGCTTTGGCGTTTGATGCCATTGGCAGAATCTATCGATCACTTGAATTGGCCTGCAGGGATGGCGGGAACATTGCAGCCCGGTCCGAAATAGCCTATGCCGCATATATCTCCGGGATAACATTGGCAAACGCAGGATTGGGGGTTGTGCATGGTTTTGCCCAACCCTTGGGCAGTTTTTTCGGGATTCCCCACGGGGTAGTTTGCGGAACCCTTATGGTGGCAGTCAACAGCGTAACAGCAAGAAAGCTTAGGCGTGATGGCTTGTCAAACGCTACAGCATTTAAGAAATATGTTGGAATCGGGAAATTATTTGCCGGCACCCATACAAAAAGCGATGCTTACTATCTCGATTTTTGCATCAATGAGATTGAGAGGCTGACGCGCGAACTACAATTGCCGCTTCTCTCGGACTATGGGGTAGAGGAAAAGCATTTTGATGAAATTGTCGCTTTCACGGGCTTGAAATACCACCCGATCAAACTGGATGAAGAAGATTTAAAAGAAATTTTGGGACAGCGACTTTAGGGTCTGAAAACCCTTTCACAAAAAACAAGAAATCAAAGAGTGAAACATTATGGGCGACCCCGGGTCTCGCAAGCGGGATCGGCACTGAACACGGTGCGGAGGTTAACATGACAACATTTGACCTGATCATTCAAAACGGAACCATCTTAACCATGGACCCTGAAAACAGGATCATTGAAAATGGCTCCCTGTGCGTGTCGGGAGATACCATTTCCCATTTGGGGGATCAAACCCCCGAAAGCCATGATGCCTTAAAGACAATTGATGCCAAAGGCGGTCTCATCCTCCCGGGACTCATTAACGGTCATACCCATGCGGCCATGAGCCTTTTGAAGGGTCTGGCGGATGACCTTCCCCTCATGGAATGGTTGAATCGCTATATCTTCCCCGTTGAAATGAACATGGACGCCGATTTTATCCACACCGGCACACAACTGGCCTGCGCCGAGATGATCCTGTCAGGCACCACCTGCTTCTGCGACATGTACCTCTTCGAGGACCAGGTGGCACAAGCCGCCTTTCAATCAGGTCTTAGATGCCTTGTGGGGGAAGTGCTCTACGACTTCCCGTCTCCCAATTACGGCGACCTGGAAAATGGGTTTGCCTATACGGAATGGCTCATTCAAAAATGGAAAGACAATCCCCTGGTATCAATTGCCATTGAACCCCACGCGCTGTTTACCTGCAGTCCCGAACTGCTCCAGAGGGCCAACGAGATGGCCCTGTCCCACGAAAGGCCCCTGATTATCCATTTCGCCGAAACCCTGGCGGAACTGGGAGAAGTTGAAAAGCGATATGGCAAGAGACCCCTGGAACACCTGGAAGCCCTGGGGATTGCGGGGCCGCATCTGATCGCGGACCATGCCGTCCATTTGAATCCATCTGAGATTGACAAAATGGCCGAGTACGGTATCAAAGTGGTTCACAATCCCGAGAGCAACATGAAACTGGGCTCGGGCATTGCACCGGTACCCCGGATGATCGCGCGCGGGATAAGTGTGGGCATAGGGACCGACGGCTGCGCCTCCAACAACAACATGGACCTCTTTACGGAGATGGACATGGCGGCCAAGCTCCACAAGGTCCAGACCATGGACCCCACGGTCATGGATGCCCTGACCGTATTGAAAATGGCGACCGTCGAAGGGGCCAGAGCGTTGGGGCTCTCCCACGAAATCGGCTCCCTTGAAACCGGGAAAAAGGCGGATATCATTGTGATTGATACCCACAAACCCCACCTGACGCCCATGTACAATCCTTTTTCCCACCTGGTCTATGCGGCCAGGGGACAGGACGTGAGCCACACCATCATTAACGGCCGGCTGGTCATGGAAAACCGCCGATTGCTGACCCTCGATCTGAAAGAGGTCATGGCACGGGCCACGGAAAAGGCCACGGATGTCAGAAAATGGGTATCGAACCATTGAGACATAAAGAAAACATCTACCCGGCCATCGGCAGCCGGCTTCTGGGGGTCCCTGAAGTATGGACCCTGGGGGTCAAACCCAATTTCCCAGACTACACGCCTGAGGAACAGGAATTCATCAGAAAATCCCATATCATCCTCTACCCCACGCGCAATTACGCCCAGTTTCTGACCACCATGGGGAAAAAGATTTTCCCGAGTCTTGAAACATACCTCTATGCAGACGAAAAGATTAAACAGACCACCCTGTTTTATATGCTGAAAATCCCACACCCCCGCACCCGGATCTATTATCGCCTCCACCACAAAGATATTCTGAACCATTTCCATTATCCCTTTATCGGAAAACTGCCCAGGTCTTCGGCCCGGGGCAGGGGGGTTTATCTGATCGGCAACGGGGAACAGCTGGACGCTTATCTGGAACTGACCAAAATCGCCTACATTCAAGAATACATTCCTCACGAGCGGGATTTAAGGGTGGTCCTGATTAACCATCAACCGGTCATTGCTTACTGGCGAATCAGTGCACCGGACAATTTCAGGACCAATTTGAGCCAGGGGGGGCGTATGAGCTTTGACGACATTCCCGCATCGGGCATTCTTGCGGCACAGGATGCCGCCCGGAAATGCAGGTTCAATGATGTGGGGATCGATCTCATCCGACATGGGGATCAATGGCTCATCATCGAGGCCAATATGAAATACGGGCGCAAGGGGTTGAAGATGAAAGAGCTCGATCTCAAGGAGGTCCTGCGGGCTAAACTTATCGCTGGTGAACTCTCCCGTTAATGCTCCTTATTGGCTTTTAGATGTTGAAACGTGGGCAGAGAAAGCTGCAAAGACAATCGAAATTCACACATATACCGCATCCATCACCCATAAAAATCCGTTGACAACAATTGACTCAGGACGCGTATTTGTATCAGCCCATTTTCAACAATTGATTTGGTATTCTTGCCTGGTTCTAGTGGGTGTGCGATGCTGACCTTAGGGTCTCGGCAAAAAATAAATGCACAAGATTGCGCCGTATTTTGGTTCGTATGTAAGGCGCATCCACCGGTGCATATTTGTGGATATGTGCCGGTGGATGTAACGCAGCAGACGGGCCAAAGGACAAGCTAGATTGTGTAATTATTTTTTGCCGAGGCCCTTAGTATAGAATCCTCTCCCGCAACCGGATAATCGGCAAATTGAACCAACCCGATATGTTGTGGTGGCATGAATCCCCTGGTTGATTCAAAAGTGTGGACGTCAGGCTGGCTGATGTAAGGCGTATTACAGGTTTCGGACAGGCCCAAATATTTCAGATATCATAAAGGTATAACATACTGATATGATTTGGGATATATAGCAGATATCTGTAACATCAGCGCTTCGGCGCTTGGGGTTTCGCAAGCAGCGCGAAACCCCAAGTCGGCCTGCATCATATTTGAAGATTATTCTTGTTGACACGCAACATCAGGGTGTCACGATATTGAACCAGAATGGGAAGGTGTCGAGGAGCCCCAGAAAATCGCCAAGCGCCTCTCTCCTTCCCTTGAGCTTGACGTCGCCCGACGCGATCTTCTGATCGAGTGTTGCCTCCTTGAGTTGGATGGCATTCAGTGTTGCCTTGCTCAGCTTTACCGTGACGTCAGCGTCTTTGTCTTGTCGCCCATGAGAGTAATTAAGCACACCGTTCTCTACAGTAAGCACGTACTGTTCCTTGAGATCACTGAAGTCGACGTTGAGCACAATTTTCTTGTCCGCCGCCTTGGGTCCATTGAGCCGCACGGCTAAGTAGTCGAAGAGCATGTTTGGCGGCATGGCCTTGATGGTGTCGGGGCTCGCCGTATCAATGCCACCGGCGCTCGGGACGCCATTGCGCAACTCGAACGCACCTTGGAGATAAACGCTTCTCCATGGGCCGGACTCGGCCTGGTATCCCATCTGTTCGAGGGCGTCAGCGAAAAGCTCCCGTGCCTCCCTGTTGTCCGGATCGGCGAAGACCACCTGGTTCATTACTTGGGCAACCCAGCGGTACTCGCCCCGGGAAAAGTCTTTGCGGGCCCGATCGGTCACCGCCTTTGCGCCACCCATGTATTCAACGAACTTCTTCGCGGCAAGCTCGGACGGAAGCGGGTCGAGGTTTGCAGGATTGGCGTCATACCACCCCATGTACCTCTGGTAGACGGCCTTCGCGTCGTGCTTCACCGAGCCATAGTAACCACGATTATACCATTCATTCCCGATTTCCGGAGGTAACTCAAGCATCTCCGCAATTTCGGTCGAAGTGAAACCGTGATTGAGCAGACGTACTGCCTGGTCATGGATATACTTGTACGCGTCCCGTTGCTTCTTCATATAATCAATAATGACAGTATTGCCCCACCGCGGCCAGTGATGGCTCTGGAACACGACCTCAGCCTCATTTCCGTACAGATCAATCGCCTCGTCAATGTAGCTGGCCCACTTTTTGCCGTCGCGGACTTGTGCACCGCGCAGCGTGTACAAGTTGTGCAGCGTGGCAGTGCAGTTCTCTGCCAGCCACAATCCCTTGAACTGTGGAAAGTACGTGTTCATCTCTGTAGGCGCCTCGGTGCCCGGGGTCATCTGGAACACCATCTTAACCCCGTCTACGGTGATCTCTTGGCCGGTTTCGGTCACGATGTCCGTTGGCGCGATAACACCAGTTGTACCGGTAGAAGTGGTCATTCCCAAGCCGCCGTTCACACCGCCTTTCTCATCCCGAGGGAGCAAGGCCCCGTACATGTAGATTGCTCGGCGGCTCATCGCGTTGCCTGTCGTCACGTTCTCGCTGATGGCGTGCTCCATGAAGTGCTCGGGCGCGATGATCTTCACCTTGCCCGCCTTGACGTCCGCTTCGTCCACGACGCCGCGAACGCCTCCATAGTGGTCGACATGCGAGTGGCTGTAGATAACGGCGAGGACCGGCTTCTTCCCCAGGTGCTCCGTGACAAGGTCATAAGCGGCCTTCGCAGTCTCGGAGGAAATCAGAGGATCGAACACGATCCAGCCCTTGTCGCCTTGGACGAAGGTGATGTTCGAAAGATCGTAGCCCCGGACCTGGTAGACGCGATCGATGACCTTGTAGAGGCCGGCTTTCTTGCATAGCTGCGCGTTGCGCCAGAGACTGGGATTGACGCTGTCCGGTGCCTTCTTGTCGTCCGTAATGAAAGCGTAAGACTCCATGTCCCAGACGACGTTTCCCTTGGCATCCTTGATAACAAGGGACTCGGGCCGCCCAATGAAGCCACGATTCGCGAATTCGAAATCCTGCTTATCAGCAAAAGGCAGGCTCTTATAAAGCTTATCGTTAGCCTTTTTTGTCACGGCTGTTGCCTCTTTCGATTTAACTGGCTCAGCACTCGCTGTTACGTGTATTCCCACGGTCAAGGCCATCACTACGCATGCCACCAGCACCGATTGAGAGAATACATTAAATTTCATTTTGTTTATCATCTCTTGTTCCTCCTTTTTCTTGTTATGGTTTTAGATAACGTTCAATAGTGATCAGGCAAAAAATAGGGATCCTTTAGAGAAGTTTTCACATACTTCAGGGAACCTCTTTCTCACAGAAAGGCTTCCATTTTCGCTCGGTACGATGTCAGCTCATCTTCTGACATTTCATCGGGAAACTGCAGATCAACCTGTGTTAAAAAATCGAAAAAATTGTTGACGTGAGAAGCCAGCTCGAGCATCTTCAC
Organism: uncultured Desulfobacteraceae bacterium; assembly: GCA_964588535.1. Taxonomy (GTDB): domain Bacteria; phylum Desulfobacterota; class DSM-4660; order Desulfatiglandales; family Desulfatiglandaceae; genus NaphS2. The sequence goes on along the minus strand of CAZPQA010000024.1, from coordinate 23,098 downwards.
CTTGGTACCCAGTTCCAATTTTATTTTATCCAGCATGAAATCCGTGGCAAAATCGCTTTTTTTTCTTAATATCTTTTTCCATTTCTGCGGCGTGGCCACCATCAGATATTCGGCCTCTTGAAAAGCTTCGCCTTCTGTAAAAAAATTCAGCGTCCCCATTTCACCCTTGTCAAAAAAGGCACCAAAGATGATATCTCCACCGATACCCCAATCCGGATCGGATTTAACACGACAACAAATCTTTACCGTAAGCTTCTTCAGCTTATCTGTGGCGTCTGGGCTCGCCCTATAAATTCGCGCAGTTTCTTCCAGCCATTCCGGTGTGCAAAACTGATGCGTATTCATCTTCGTTCTCCGTGTCAAAATTCATGTGTTCAAGATATTTCATTGCATCGTGTTATCGATCTTAAAACAAAAGGCAGGCCAAGTGCTCTGATGCTACTATTTCTCCAGTTCTTCCTTAGCGGCAAGGCCTATCTTTTCTAAGGTATAAGGCTCCCTTATGAATTCAACACCTCGCGTACCTTTCGTTTAAGGCTCTCCGATCTAAGAGGCTTCCGCAGAAACTCTATTCCCGGTTTCAATACCCCGTGGTGCGCAATGATGTCATCCGTATATCCCGATGTGTAGATCACCTTCATCTCAGGTCGCAGAGGGCGTAGCCGTTCTTCAAGTTCCCGGCCACCCATCTTCGGCATCACCACGTCTGTTATCATAAGGTGTATTTGACCCTCGTGCTCATCAGAGACCCTCAAGGCCTCTATACCATTTTCCGCATCCAGGATTTTGTATCCCTGTAGCTCAAGGATTTTCCGAGCCAGATTTCGGAGCACATCATCGTCTTCCACAATCAGAATAGTCTCGGAACCGGTGAAATCAGCGGAAGTTTGTTCCTTTTGTACTTGTACAGGCTCCCCCTCCACTGCCGGGAGGTAGATCTTGAAGGTTGTGCCCTGCCCGGGTTCACTGTAGATCCAGATGTATCCCCCGCTCTGTTTCACAATCCCATAAACAGTGGCCAGACCCAGCCCGGTTCCCTTCCCCTCCTCCTTGGTGGTGAAGAAAGGTTCGAATATGAGGGACTGTGTCTCCGCGTCCATACCCATGCCGGTATCACTTACCCCAAGCATCACATAGGGGCCTGGTTGCAGACTTACATCGTGTTCCTTAGTATAGTCCTCATCAAGATCGGCGTTGACCGTCTCGATAATCAGACCTCCCCCGTCCGGCATGGCGTCTCTGGCATTGATCACAAGATTCATGATCACCTGCTCCATCTGCCCTGGATCAGCCTCCACCCGCCTCAATTCCTGGGCCAGGACGGTTTCTAACTCTACGTCCTCACCGATCAGACGTTTAAGCATCTTCACAAAGTCGGTAATCAGTGAGTTGAGATCTAAAACCACAGGCTGGAGGATCTGCTTCCGGCTGAACGCCAGAAGCTGGCGGGTCAAAGAGGCAGCTCGTTTCCCCCCCCCTTTGATCTGTTCTAATTTTTCCCTGAACGGGTTATCTTCGGCAAGGCCCATTAACATGAGATCGGCATTACCTACAATGGTCGTGAGCAGGTTGTTGAAGTCATGGGCAACCCCTCCGGCCAATCTGCCCACGGCCTCCATCTTTTGGGCCTGTCGAAACTGGGCTTCCAATGTTTTCAAATCAGTAATATCTCTAAAAACAGTCATCTTTGAAATAGATCCGGTTTCGTAAACAATAGGAGAGTGGGAAACATGGTAAGAACGGTCGCCCTTTGGGCTGACTATATTTTGCTCAAAATATTCACCTTGTTGTGCTTTATAGTGCATACACCAAGAGCATTTTTCTTTCAGATCGTGCAAAGCCTTGAAACAATGCTCTCCTGTGGCATCATGTCCTGTTCTCCTAATCATAGCAGGGTTCATATATTCAACTCGAAAATCAGGCGAGCAAATATATACCGGGTCTTTCATCGCTTCCATCATAGACCGATATTTCTCTTCGCTCTCCCGCAGCGCCTCCTCAGATCGTTTTCGCTCAGTAATTTCATTCCTGAGTTGTTTATTGGCAGTTTCCAGATCGGCAGTGCGTTCTGCCACTCGTTGCTCCAGCGCGTCCTGAGATTTGCGCAGGGCTTTCTCGGCATTCTTACGTTCGGAAAGTTCTTCTCGGAGTCTCAGGCTCAGGTCTCTTAGCCTCCCTAAAAACGCTGCAACCGTAACCGACATAACAGCTGACAGAGGGCCTCCCATCGATACAGCACTTATACTTTTCAAAAGAGTAATATTCAGAAAATAGCCAAAAAGAGCAGCCAGCACTGCGCCTCGGAGTCCCCAAAACCAAACAGCAAGGCCAATAAAGCACCAGGAAAAAGAAACGCTAATCCAGCCAAAGGTCTGGTGCAACAACGGAAAGAAAATCACATAGAGAGCAACAAGGACGCAGAACTCCAACAATCGAGCAAACCGTTTAACCTGAGTTGACTTGCCCCATGTACTATATAATTTCGATAGAGCCGCTCCCATGTCTATCTCTCCATTTTGATATTTCATTGCATCGTGTTGCTGGTTTTAAAAGCAAGAGGCGTGCCAAACCCTAATAAAGCTAAACATGAAGCCATATCAATTAGTTATGAAGGGATAGATATTGAAGGGATTGAATGGCTATTCAAGATGACTGCTGCCACTTATGGCAGTAATATGTTAATACTGCGGGTTTCTATTTGAAATCACAGGGATTCTATGATTTGACAAAAATGGCATTATCACTGCCATTATAGGCTATGTTTCTTGATTTTTCGGTAGAATGTGCGAGGTGGGAGTTCAAGACTGGCAGCAGCCTTTTCCCGATGCCATCGATTGGTTTCCAGAGCTTTGACCAGGAGATTTTTCTCGAAATTCTCTATAGCTTTCTTAAAAGGAATAAATTTTTTATTAGCTAACGCTTTTGAAGCCTCATCAGATTCGAAATCTTCCGTTTCGGTTGACGGGATGATGTCGAACTGGTTCAAAGTGATATACCGATAAATAACATTTTGCAGTTCTCGAACATTTCCAGGCCAATTGTACTTGTGCAAAGCCTCATGCATCTTCCCGCTCAAAGGTTGAGTTGGTTTACCTTTAGCGAAAAAATTTATGAAAAAATCTACCAGGAGGGGGATATCTTCTATGCGTTTCCGCAAAGGCGGCAAGTTAATCGGTAAAATGTGAATTCTGTAAAAAAAGTCCTCTCGCATTAACCCTTTCTCGACTTGCTCTCGAAGGTTGCGATTGGTTGCGGCGATAATGCGGGCGTCGACGTACTTTGCCTGATTTGCTCCAACAGGAGTATATCCTTTGTTTTCCAATACTCTTAAAAGCTTCACCTGCATATTCAGACTGATTTCACCCAGTTCATCCAAGAATAGGGTTCCGCCGTCAGCAATATCAAAATAACCGCTTTTGTCTGCATTAGCTCCTGTGAAAGCCCCTTTTCTATAACCAAAAAATTCACTTTCCATCAGGTTTTCCGGTATGGCGCCGCAGTGAACCGGGACAAATTTTTTGTCCTTACGGTCGCTCATTTCATGAATCGCGCCGGCTACCATCTCTTTGCCTGTTCCAGACTCGCCGTACACGATAACATTTGCATCTGTAGCACCCGCCTTTAAAATGAGTTCATACACTTCCTGCATAGCCGGGCTTTTGCCGATAATATTACCAAATTTATATCTATCTTTAATGTTCGATCGTAAACGAATATTCTCTTCCCGTAGATATGCTTCTCTCTGCTGTAATTCTTCGGTCTCCTGTTTTTGCCTGGTAATATCTGTCATGATACCTTCAATGAGTATCAGCGTTCCTTCATGATCAAAAACCGGTCGGGCATGAATGGACGCCCAAATCTGACTTCGATCCTTACGATAAAACTGGATTTCAAATCCTGAGACCTCCTTTTGTGTCTTAATTATTCGTAGAAAATCATCCCTGCCTTCTTTTGAGATATAGAGCTGTTTTCTGATATTTTTGACCGTTGCCATCAGTTCCTGCGGTGAATCATATCCTAAAATACGTGCGATGGCCGGATTGGCGCTGACAAAACGTCCTTGTGGTGTTGTCTGAAAAATGCCCTCAACCGCATTTTCGAAAATCTGTCTGTATTTTTCTTCGCTTTTACGTAACTCGTCTTCCGTTCTTTTGAGCTTGCTCAGATCGGTACCCATCCCCAAAAGGTATTTTTTCTTATTGATGACCATTCGCATAGCGGTAAAATAATACGGAACCTTTTCCCCGCTTTTAATGACCAGATAACCTTCAGCATCAGATTTCCCTCGAATAAAAGTCTCCTCTACCCTTGAGGCAATGCTTTCTTTTTCTCTTCCGCTGAACCAGTCCAATATTTTCCGGCGAGATATCTCTTTGGCGGAAAATCCGGTCAGAATTTCGTGATTCTTATTCCACCGAACAATGTTTCCATTCTCATCATAAAGGTAAAAAATTCCGGGGAGACTACTCAGCACTTTTTCGGAGAACTTTTTTTCCTGTTCAAGATCTTTTGCCAACTGCTTGCTTTCCTCAAAGCTTTTTTCTAATTGCTTGATTTTTTTTGACAAGGTCTCGTAGGTTGGCTTCGTACCCATTTCAAAAACCTCCGTGAGTTTGAACCAAAAAGATGAATTTCACATCATAATAGTTACATAGTAGGCAGAAAAACGCGCTTTGACGCTTAGCCAGATGACATAATTTGACAGTCCACAAAGAAGTCATTCCATCAAAACCTTGGAATATCCTTTACCCAAGTAACTGCTCAAATCGCTAAAATCACAGGGGACATTCTTGCGACCACAATACATAGGGGTTGGTCAGTTTTCGGCTCATCCGGTCGCGGGAGAGACTTGCGTGCATGATCTTTGCGTAGCATAGCGGTCAAAATTTCGCAAGACTGGAAGATGTATCCTCACATTTTTCTGGGACTATCTTGACACGGACAAAGAATATTTAAATCTGAAAAACCAGTGATATTAAAAAGATATATGGAATCACGCGTCATCTGAGATAAGAGCTCAATATCTCATTTGAATATGATTTAATTTGCCATTATGCTCATTGTCCAATACCACTACATTTTGTGATTTTTCCCTTTGATCGGCTATCTTCACATGATGTTGACTTTCCTAATATCTACGAGTTTGAAAATTTTTTAAAAAAGTGTAAGCCACGTCTTCCAACCTTACAGATTATCTCGTTCAAAAAAAAGACGTTTTTTTGCACTATATTTTGCAGAACGAATTTCCAAATCCGCTTGGGTCAACTGATGTAGAACGTGGGCTTTCAAATTCCGCATTGACAATACGTAACCCATGCGGTTACCATGATGCATGATTAAATCTTTCAAACATAAGGGGCTTGAAAATTTTTTCTATACGGGCAGTAAGAAGGGTATTAGGCCGGATCACACGAAGAAGCTTGAAAGGATTCTCGATAGACTGAACTCTGCGAATCAGCTTAAGGATATGAATTATCCCGGTTCTAACCTTCATCCGCTAAAAGGAGACAAAAAAGGTCAGTATGCTGTCAATGTTACAGGAAATTGGAGAATTTTCTTTTTATTTGTTGATGGTGACGCTTACATTATAGACTACGACGATTATCATTAGGAGAGAACAATGAAAGAACAAAAAAGACAGCCTTGCCATCCAGGAGTGATAATTAGAGAAGATTACATAAAACCACTAAAGATTACGATAAAAGACCTATCTTCTAATTTGGCGATTTCACGAAAAACGCTCTCCAAGATACTGAATGAAAGAGGGGCAGTTACCCCCGATATGGCTTTGAGGTTATCTCGTGCCTTTGATACAACGCCTGAATTGTGGCTCAATTTACAAAAAAACTATGATTTGTGGTATGCAAAAAAAGCATCAAAACAATGGCAGCAAGTCAAGCCAATTTCAACTGAACTATATTCTTCAATCGCCTAACCTTGCTGACAATCGCATCCAACTCGTCACGTTAAGCCGATTCTTGCATAAATGGGGTCATTCGTAACTGCTCACGGTTTAAAGTGATCGGTCACAGTTGAAAAAACGGGTGTTGGTCTTAGGTTTTGGATTTCCTTAGAGAAGAGCCTGGCACTCTGGAGCTCGGAAAATGAAACGAATACTACTGTGGGTGGTTTGCCTCCTGATACTGGTTCCCCTGGTTTTTCTGGGATATACCTATTACGAGATCACAAAGGAGACATCCGAACGGATCAACCGGGGCGCCATCGACCAGGTGATCAATTCTGAAAGCCCGGTCTACTATTCGGACGGCCAAACACCCATCGGCGTCTTTTTTGAAAAAACCCACAGCAAATATATCAGCTACGACCATATCCCCAAAACATTCATCAAAGCCCTGGTTGCAGCCGAAGACAAGAATTTTTTTCATCATTGGGGTTTTGATCCCAAAGCCATCGCCAGGGCTTTTGTGGCCAACTTTAAGTCGGGCCGGGTGGTTCAGGGCGGCAGCACCCTGACCCAACAGACCGCCAAGAACGTCTTCAAACGGGAAAAAAGATCCTACCGGACCAAAATCCACGAAATGTTCCAGGCCTTCCTACTGGAAAGGGAGTATACCAAGGAAGAGATCCTGGAAATGTACACCAACCAGTTCTTTGTAAACGGCTATGGCAAGGGGCTTAAAATTGCGGCCCAGTATTTTTTCGACAAAGACCCCCATGATCTTGATCTGGTTGAAGCGGCTTTTATCGTGGGTTCCGTCAAGGGACCCAATAAATACAATCCCTTTATCAAGAAAACCCATGCTGAAAAGGAGAAGGCAAAACGCCTGGGAAAGGCTCGAAAGGACTATGTGCTGGACAAAATGCTTGCCCAGAATTACATCAGTGCCAGCGAATGGGCAGCGGCAAAGGAAAGGCCCGTTCCTTTCAAGGAAGGACGGATCACCTACCGGTTGAATGTCATTCTGGATTACGTTCGAAACCAGTTGGAATCGGACTACTTCCAGGAAATACTACAAGAACAGGGTGTGAACAACATCGCCACCTCCGGCATCAGCATCTACACGTCCGTGGACCTGGATATTCAGAGTGCCGCCCTTTTGAGCTTAAGGAGGCACCTGCCCCGGATGGATGTGGGACTGACCGGAATTGCACCTTCAAAAACCATTTCTCGATGGAAAGGGCCGCTTAAAGAGAGTGTTAATAGCAACAACCGCGCCCTCCCCTTTCTGGCCCGCGTGACCGAAATACAAAAGGGGGAAAAAGACCCCGGCCTTCGTATCGCATGGGAAAATGAGGAGGCCTTTATTGGATACGACGGTTTAAGACCGATCGGCGAAGCCTGGCTCAAAGGCAAAACAGGCCCATGGGCAACTTTCGAAAAGGGCCATGTACCGGTTCTTTTAGATACCATTGAAGTCGGAGACCTGGTGCCGGTTCAGATCGTCACTGTGGATAGCGACCCTCCGGGAGAGGAGCAAGTTGAAAAACTGATGCTCTCGGCCATTGCGGAACTGGAAGGGGGCGTGGTGACCCTTCATCAAGGCATGATAAAGGCCATGGTGGGCGGTTTTTCAAATATTCACTTCAACAGGGCGGTTGATGCAAAACGGCAATTGGGCTCCATATTCAAACCGATTGTCTACGCTTCGGCCCTTCAGCTGAAATGGAACAACCTGGATCCACTGAAAAACACCAAAGACATCTACCGGTTTGAAGGGACCACCTATGTGCCCAGACCCGATCACAAACCCAAAAGCGACATCGTCTCCATGGCCTGGGCCGGTGCCAAGTCGGAAAATCTGGCAACGGTGTGGTTGCTCTATCACCTCACGGACCGGCTCAACATGAGCGAATTCCGGCAGGTGGTGAATCTTGTGGGGCTCAACCGAAAACCCGACGAATCCTACCACGCCTACAAAACACTCATCAGAGACCAGCTTGGCGTCATTGTTGATCAGAAGGCGCTCATGGAAGCCGCTTTTGAAGCGGCCAAGGGACAGGTTGAAACAGATATTATATTTTCCGGTCATGAAAACATCCTGGACCTTATCAACCGCCTTCATTTTGATCTTTCAGGAATCGGATCGGACATAAGCGAAGATGACCGGAATATTCTGCGATACGATTTTCAAAGGCTTCTAACCCTTAAGAACAATACCGATGCTGATCAATGGGTCGATGGCCTGATACCCCCCGACATTCTGGAATTGCTCCAAACCCATACCCGGAGTCAGTTCAGAAAACTTATAGGTCATGAGAAATACAGTCTGGAAGTCCTTTCCAAAATCAGAGATTTCAGGACCCTGGTGAACCTTTCCTTTGTCACCTACCTTTCAAAGAAAATTGGGATATCCACTCATCTGGACCCGGTGCTCTCCTTTCCACTGGGGCCCAATGCCATCAGTATTATGGAAGCGGCACTGGCCTATGAAGCCCTGTTGACCGGAAAGACCTGCTTGCTCAACGCCAGCGGCGGACCCGAGATGGTTCCCATCATCAAAAAAATCGTGGACAGGGAGGGCAAAATACTTTGGGAATATGTCCCTGAACCGAAAGTGGTACTGCCTGAAAGGGTAACGATTCTGACCACTGAAATCCTCAGGAAAGTCATGGAGCGGGGGACCGGCAGGAAAGCCAGGGATGTGGTTCGCGTCTTCGACATTCCGCTCCCCTCTTTCGGTAAAACCGGCACAGCCAACCGGTACACCAACTCCAGTTTTGTGGGCCTCATTCCCGGACCCGACAATACCACGGGCCAGCTTGCCATTGACAATGGCTATACCATCGCCAGTTATGTGGGCTTCGACAACAATCAACCCATGAAAGGGGATCACATGGCCCTGTACGGGTCTTCGGGCGCGCTCCCCTTGTGGATGGATACGGCCAAGGCCATTGCGAAAACCCAAGACTTTAAACAAGCGCTTCAACCCGCGGACCTGACCTTTAACCCATTGCTGCGTCCTGTAACCCCGAGGAAGTTAGCGCTCCATCCCGTCCCCGTTTCCCCGGCAACCGGCCTTCCGCTGAAAAATGGCGAAAAACCATCTCAACCATCCATGCTCCCGGAAGTGTTGACACAAGCCAGCGACGGGGGTAAAACTTGGGAGCTCAAAAGAGAGTTTGAACTGTTTTAGAAGGGTAACGAGAATGAAAACACGCATTTTCCTGTTCATCATATTGACTTTCAGTGCCGGATGCGCATCCATGACCTCGGAACCACGGCCCCCCGTTCACACACCCACCGAAAAAGAAGGCACAATACTCAACGTCGAAGTTTCTCATGTGGAAGATCGAATCCAGTTTCTTGAATACTTCATAAAAAACAAAGACCTGTCTGACAGCGATAGAAATACTGCTTCAGCCCTGCTTAGCGCTTACCGCCTGCTCAAAAAGAGCGCCCCTGGTCCCATAACCGGGAAAGAATGTGATACCCTGGCCCAATCCCTTTTCCGATCCATGTCACTCATGGAAAATTCTTACTTTGAGAAAATCGGCAAAGCACCAGATGGTGAAAATTCCTTTGCCGATTTTGTTCAACGAAAAAATGAAATCCTGGATCTCTATCTGGATGAAAATTACAAGGGGGTGATTCAGCGTACACTGGCATTGCGAACGAGCTTTCCAGGTGGACTCACCCCTGAAATCGGCATCATATTCGCCATCTCTCTGGCCGAAGACGGGATGTTGGACGAAGCCGTTGAGATCGGAATGGAGGTTGCCAGGAAAATTGAAGGAACTCAGGATGTGGTGCAACTTCGCGGGGACATCATCGAATGGCAACTGGCGCTGGGGCAACCGACGCAAGCGAGCAAAACATTGGAAAAGATTTCCCACATCCAGGATGACAGGACCGCCAGGATCAATGATCTCAGGAATCGGATCGAGCAGATGCCCAGGGAACCGGACCAGCCGTTTCATTCCATGTTTCAACCCCCGGAAGGCGCTGACCCTCAGGAACTGCAACCCCACATGGTGTTGCTTCAGGAAAAAGTCGATGCTCTGGCCCGGAACCATGAATTCGCCGAAGCAAGGCAACTGCTGTTAAAAGAAAAGGCCGAAAGGGAAGAGGGGCCTGAAACAGAAGTCATCGACAGGGCGCTTAACAATCTTGAGGAAGCGGAAACCGCATACAAAGAAAACCTAATGATCAAAGAGGCCTACCTGAAAGAGACTTATGAAGCCGCCAGAAGATTATATGAAAAGGAAGACTACGAAGGGGCCATCACCACGCTGGAAGCGCTGGAAAACACCCAGGAATTGAGCGCCGAAGCCGCTGACCTCAAAAACCGGGCCGTTGAAAGCCTCATCAACCGTGAACGAAACCGGGCTGCTGCAATTTTCCTGGAAGCCAAGAAAACCAAAGATCCGAATAAGAAAAAAGAACTGCTTGAAACCTCTTACAAAATCCTCAAAACCCTGGTTGACGATTACCCCCAATCCCCCTTGAAAAACAAATTGACGTCTCACATCAATATTGTTCAAAGGGAGATTGAGAAGCTCCCCTGAATGCAACCACACCTGCTTTTTGTCCCTACTCGCCCTTGAGAGTAGCGTCCCCGCCGTGATATCCCCTTTCATTCCAAACGCAACTTTTTCCGGTCCACCTGATAACCATACGCCACCCGACGCAGTTCCCGGTTGAAATCCATCCCCTCTTTAGAAAGCTTTTTGACGCCGTTAATCACATAAAACTGGAGATATTCCGGTTCATAGGGAGCTTCATGGAGTTTGATGTTCTCATACTTCCTGCCCTGAAGTGCCTTTCGCTTGTTGAACTTATAACCGTAGACCTCATTGAAAGAAGCCTCACCCAGGGGAGCAAAATTCAAATCATTCCCGTAGAGCCAGGCATAGAAATCTTTGCGGTTGTTCTGGGCCCAGATTTGTTGGGCTACCCGCGATTTGGTATGGCGAAAGGCGATATAGTACTGAACTCCCATCACCTGGTCGTTGCCGTCGCCTTTCAGATCAAAGACATCATAAGTGTGGGAAAGACTTCGATAATGCTTGATCCCTTCCATATCCTGGCTCGTAGACGGCAGCATCTCCCTGAACTCCGTCAAATGGCCGGCATTGAGACGGGTACACCCATGGGAGACAGGCCCCCGGCTGGTAATGGCCACACGGTTAAAGGGTTTGCCGCTGCGGCTACCGGCCGTGACTTTCCGCCAGCCTTTTGGCAGAAGAGGGTGTCCACCGATCCAGCAGCTGATACCGGGGTTATGGATAGCGTTATAGGCAATGCCACCACCATACTGATAGGGGAGCATGGGCATCATGCCGTAGTAGCCGGCCGATGAAATATAGTCCACCATCCCCAGGATGCCTTTTCCATGCTTTCGAGGAATCAGCGACCAGACGCCGGTGGTGGTGTACATGGGCATGACCTGGCCGTCATGGGTGGTTGTTTTGTCATAGGTGCCGGCCGGGTATATGGTGGTGAACTCATAATAATCCAATTTGCCGTTTTTTATGGGATAAATACCGCCGGTGATGGCATCAAAAAACGCTTCGGCCTTGGGTCGGAAGGCATTCATGTCCCCGGATTTTGCCAGTTCCACCAATTTTTCAAAATCGGCATCCTGGGTTGGCGTTAATTCTGAGAGAAAAATGCGGTGAGGGAAAAAGTCGTTGATCAGGTCCAGTTTGGCCTGCAGGCTTGCAGGTTGTGGAGAATTTTTGAGTCGCTGGGCAAAGTCATCCTCCATTTTGCTGAAGTCCTTTTGGATATGAAACAATCGACCCGGCACCAGCTTGTCCATGTAGGTCAAGTTAAGCTTTCGCCAGGCCTTTTCATCCATTTCCCCCTTCTTTTTAACCAGATCGTGAAGCTTTTCATCCATCACCTTTTGATGGTAGTCTTCCCACGCCAGATTGGATGTGAGTTTAATAACCTCTTTATCAATGACCTCTTTATAGAGATCATGACGGGCCACCTGGTCGAGCAGGTAGTTGTCGATGGCCTTGTCTGACAGGATCATTTGAACCCGAACCTGGTTGCCACGCCCCATATGAATCTTGATCCGCTCCCGCTCCTGCACCCGCGGCACAAAGCCCGTGTAAAAATTGGGGTCGTAGTTGTTGAAGAACACACCGTAGGGTTTGTCGTTGGTCCACCGGTCCCTGCTGAGTCCGAAGACCGCACCCGGAAGCATCCATGCCACTGCCAAAACAAAACAAGCCGCCCACACCATTCTCTTAAACATCTGTTATCTCCTTTCTTGAATGGAAATCACTCCCGCTGAACCGGGTTTAACCAATATAATGTAACCCTTCCATCAGTGTAACACAACAAATTAGAAATTAGAAATTAGAAATTAGGCGCTGTATTTGCGCCCTAATACTTTCCTAATTTCCTTCTCCCGGAAGTATGGATCGAGGCAGTTTTGTTGTTGCGCGGGCTGGATTTATCTATTATGTTCGTCGGGTACTGTTTTGAGGAAAACACTTATCATGAAAGATAATCTCTCGTGCCCACACTGCGGAAAACCGGTTTTCCGATACCGTAACCCTTTTCCTACCGTGGACATCATTATTGAAATCGAATGCCGCGCTTCAAGCGGCATCGTTTTGATAAAACGAAAAAACCCACCCCACGGCTGGGCACTTCCCGGCGGTTTTGTGGATTATGGAGAAACCCTTGAGTCGGCTGCCATCAGAGAAGCACGGGAAGAGACATGCCTGGACGTGACCCTTTCCTGTCAACTGGGCGCTTATTCCGATCCATCAAGGGATCCCAGGCATCATTCCATCTCCGTGGTCTTTGTTGCAAAAGCCATGGGAAAGCCCATTGCGGCCGATGATGCGGAAGAAGCGGGCATTTTCAAAACGCATGCCTTACCGAAACCGCTGGCCTTCGATCACGAAAAAATCCTGAGAGACTATTTCAAAAAATGTGGCAAAAAAGGCTGAAAGCCATCCGTCTGCTGGTTCTTCTCTTTTTATCTCTAATGGCCTTACTGGGACTCCTTCTCAATTTTCTCATCCAAACCGATTCGTTCCAACGCTATCTTCTGGAACAACTCTCACGAACAACAGGGTATGAACTGAGTGCTGAAAAGATAACGCTCAACTTTTACAAAGGCATCGGCATCAGGGCCCGTAATTTCAGGGTAAACACGCCTGAAGGCAACGAGACAGCAGGGGCCGCCAGGATCAGGATGAATTTCAGTCTTAAAGATCTTCTGAGGGGCCGGATTGTCCCCACGGAGCTGGCAATCCTTGACCCCAAAATCCACCTGGCCGCTAAAAAGGATCATGGACTGTCCTTTCAGGGAAAGGGTCCGGTTTTAAAAAAATCCTACACCAGGATATTGGCGGCATTTCCACTGGTTTCCCTGGAAAACGCGCATATTGTTCTGGAAACAGCTGGCCTGACTTTGAAAACATTGGCCCTGACTTTGAAAATGGGGCAACTGACTCGGAAATCCAGGGACCCGGTACTTCTGGAAGCGTCCTTTCATGGTACGGTCCTCTATGACGGTGCGACGGCACCCTTTTCCGGCAGGGGGATGATTGGAGAAAACGCTCAGAAGGGCTTGTGGATTGACAGCCAGTTCAATTTAAAGGAAATACCCCTGGCCCAACTTCCCCTGCCGGAAGATGTGCCGGTCAAAAAAGGGGTTGCGGGGATAAATGCCGCGATCAAAGGTAACCTGGGCGGAATCCTATCAATTGATGGGGAGCTGGTCTTCAGGGAGTTGGACTTTCTTCTCATTGATGAAGGGGATAAAAAAGCCTTTTCTTTTGATCGACTCACCGTCCCCTTCAATGCCTCGTATGTGGACTCGGTATTGAGAATTCCCTTCTTCCAAATTCAAAACCCTGCATTTTTACTCAATGGCGCTTCGACCTTTAACTTTACCGATCCAAGAAATCCTCACCTGGATCTGAAAGTTAAGAGCCCTTTTATGACGCTGGCCACATTCAAACGGATCTTCCCTACATCGTTGCTGCCCATCTGGCTGGAAACCCGCATTTTTTCCATTTTTTCCGGCGGTAGTGTTTGCGTGGACCTTTTTTCTTTAAATGGTCCATGGCACAGGCTGGAAAATCTTGATCTTCAGGAAAACGCCGAACTTCTGCAGTTGAAAATCACATGCAAAGGGATCACGGCCTTCAAGGATGAACAGGCTTTGAAAGTGGATCGGGTTTCGGGGAACCTGGAAATCAGGAATGGGGAAATTCATGTGTCAGGGGTCAACGGACATTTCGGAGAATCAACCATCGAAACGGGAGGCCTGTTTCTAAAAGATCTATATGTAGAAGATCCGTACGTCCGTGTGACCGCTTCGGGATCATTCCGGGTGGAAGACCTCATGACACAAACCCACCTGAAACTGATTCCTCCTGAAGTCCGCACAAAATTTCGCCAGATTGAAGGTGCTTCCGGTAGCCTGGATGCGGACGTCAACATCGTGTATGAGCCCGGATGGCATTTTCCAAAAATAGAAAAAGGCATGATCACATTTATGAATTGCACCCTTGATGATCCGGATATTCCTTTCCCGATCCTGATCAAGGAAGGCGCCCTTACCATCACCCCTGAAAATGGGAAAGATTTTGTCGCTGAAGGGCAGTGGGGAAAATCAAGACTCAGCGCTTCAGGAAGTCTCGGAGACGACTGGCAAACAGGGGAAGCGCACCTGGTAGCCATGGCGGACATGGATCAACTGCTCGGCCATTTCTATCCTGACCTGAAAGCATCCACCACATTCAAAAACCGAATTCCCTGTCAAGTGAGCCTCTCCAAAAAGAAAGCCTGGTCCTTCCACGGTGCGTTGGACCTGAAACAGGCGTTTCTGGAAACGGAATCCATGACCGTTGCCCCCTTTTCCAGGGAAGGCGGCGTTCTCTTCAGCGGCGGCATATTACCCGGGAAACGGTTTACCCTCAGAAATCTTCAATGCAACCTGGGAAAATCATCCTTTGCACTGAACGGCGCCTATGACCTTGCGAACAAAGACGTCTTTAACTTCAATGTATCCAGCAAAAAACTTCGGCTTGAGGACCTGGGGATTCGGTTCAAGAAAGGTAATTTCACCGCTGAAGGAGACCTCAATTGTAAGATTTCGGTGACTGCATCTCGCAAGGACCCGTCAAAAACCTTAGTAGCGGGACAAATGGAAGGGAAACAACTCTCTTTTGTCACAAGGGCTTTTCCTCACCCCATTAAGGACTGTCATTTTAAACTGAAATTTGCCGGAGATGACGTTTTGATTGAGTCCCTCGCACTCAAATTGGGAAAAAGCCCCTTTCAGGTGAAAGGTGAGTTTCAGGGATGGGAAGGGATGAGAGGAAATATCTCTGTTCACTCCGATCTCCTGGACCTGAATGACCTGATTCCCCCGGAAATGGAACGAAAATTCAAGAAAGGGGATTTCAAATCCGTCCTCAAAAATATAAGAACGGACGCAAAAAACGGAAGCGAACAAATGAAGCCCGGCTGGAAGAAAGGCACCCACCACTTCGTGGAAACATCAGACGTTCATTTTAACATAACCGCCCCCCGGGTCCAATGGGAGGAAGCTAAATTCGGTCCCCTTGAAATTGAGTGTGCATTACGTTCCAAAGACCTTTATATAAGCCGATCCAGCTTACGGTTCGAGCGGGGCAAACTCCTGTTGCGGGGTCATCTGAAACGGGGGGAAAAGCCGGAGATGCTTTTTACCAGCTACCTTGAGATGGACCGGCAACCGCTGGAAGATTTACCGACGCCCCTGGCATTCGTCAAAAACCGACTGGAAGGCAAGCTGACACTGGAAGCCCTGCTTTTTGCCAGAGGAATTACAAAAAAGGAGTTACTTTCAAGCCTTACGGGAAGCGCAAATGTGCTTCTGGAAAAAGGGGTCGTAAGAAAAAGTAACGTATTCATCAAAATCCTGGATAACATGAGCCTGACCCGCGCTTTTGAAACAAGGCCTGAAAACCTCTCAAAGGACGGCCTCTATTTCAATCGCATCGAGGGTCACCTGGATATCGACAAAGGGATTGCCAAGGCCGGCAATCTGGCCATGGAAAGTCCTGTTTTTAACGCCGTGGCAGAGGGACGGGCAGATCTTCGCACCGGCATGATGGCTGCGGAAATCGGCGTTCATCCGCTGACCACGGCGGACCTTCTGGTCAACCAAATTCCCATACTGGGGTACCTGTTGAGAGGTGACGATAACACCTTGGTGGCTGAATATTTTCAGGTGGACGGAAAGATGTCAGATCCGAATGTTGAATACATGGCCTTTAAGAGCATGAGCCACGGCACCTACAGTTTTTTCAAGCGATTGTTTCTCGCCCCCCAAAGGCTCTTTCAAAATATCAGTAAAGCTGCCAGTGACTTTGAACATAAGGGATTGCCATTGCCGGATAAAAATCTTCAACCTGAATACGACATGGCGAACTGAACCCGGAATATGCCCTTGACATGCATATCTTTACCGAATATAATTAGTAGTATAAATGATATGACACTGGAGGTTCCACCCATGGCGACACAAAGAATCGCAATCACCATCCCACCACCTTTCCTGAAAAGGCTGGATGCATGGGCCAAGAAAATGGGCCAATCAAGAAGCCGGTTCATTGTTGAGGAGATGGATAGCAGACTAAGAGAGCTTGAGGACGAGGAAATCACGAGAATGTATAACAAAGTCTGCTTTGATCCGGTTGCTTCAGCATACGATCATGAGATTGCAGAAGAAATGCTCGCCGCAAGTTCAATCGGTGAAGAGGTGGAAAAATGGTAGTGTGCCAGGGGGATGTTTTTTGGGCAAGCCTCTCTCCAAGAACCGGGTCCGAGCCAGCTTACAAAAGACCTGTAGTGGTCGTTCAGAGGGACTCAATCAATCGAAGTAAGTTTCGCACTGTCGTGGTGATACCGCTTACAAAGCATACAAAACATGGTATACTTCCAGGGAATATTCTTCTCGCCAAAGGTGAAGCAAACCTCCCACGGCCAAGTCTGGCACGAGGAACGCATGTGATGGTAATGGATAAAAGCCGGTTGACTGAAAAGATCGGCACACTTACCCGGGAAAGAATCAGTGAAATTATCGACAGTATTACCTGGATCCTCGGAAAAACCGGAACCCGCTGAACTTTACCGAAAAAAATAACTGAAGGTAACCATTCAGGCAAAAACAACCAGAGGACTATATCATGGCCAAGCCAGAGCTAGTTGACATTTTCAAAAAAAGAACCCGGCACCCCTTCAGGCCCAGATCTTCGGACGTGATCAACAGGTTGTTTTCCGATTTTATGCCTTTTGGTCCCTATCGAAGCGACACCCTGATTGCAGGATCATGTCAATATGCGGGAAAGTTGCTTTATGTTGTGGCACAGCAGAAACCCAAACCAGAAGATCTCCGAAGCAGCGAGGACCTCAAGAAACTGAATTACGGCATGCCCACCTCCGATGACCACTCGGTAATCCTTTCCGTTTTGAAAGCGGCCTATGAACAGGATCCGGAAAACACCTTTCTTTTTTCCATTATCGATACCTACGGGGCTGATATTTCCATGTATTCGGCCCAGCGGTTTCAGGCTTTTTTTATCGCCCAACTGATTCGGGAATTTCTGACCATTCCCATCAGAACCATCTCTCTGATTCTTGGAGAGGGGGGCAGCGGCGGCGCCCTGGCGATTCAGGTCACCGATATACGGGGTCAGATGGAGGATGCCCTCTATGCCACAGCCCCTCCTGAAAGCATGGCCTCCATTGTGTTCAGAGATCCGGAACGGATTGAAGACGCGCTCGCCATTTTGAAACCGGGCGCCAAAGACCTGAAAAACCTGGGGGTTATCGACCGGATCGTGCCCTTCCCCGAGGACGTTACCGACACCACCGCCATGACCCGGAATATTGATCAATTTCTGGCCAGGGCCATAAAGGATCTGTCACGATCCAAAATTGAGAAACTCATAAAACGGCGGGAGATCAGGGCCAAGAATTATGGCTTGTCAAAGGGGAGCGGAAAATTTTACGATATAAAACGATATATCGAAACCCCCATCAAGAATGCCTTTCGAAAACCGCCCCCGAACATCGAGATCGTCAATTATACGAGCCTGACGGAAGTGGGTGATGGGTACGGCAACCTTCAGCATGCGCCGACCAACCATGAACTGATCGAATGCGGCGCCGGCAAACAGGGTGACAAACGACGAAAAGGCTGCGGCAAACTGATCCCGCTTCAGGCGCTGCTGGATAACTTCAATGTATGTCCGGAATGCGGTTTTTCCTATATCCTGGGCGCCAGCGGCTGGATAGACTGCCTGGCCGATACGGGAAGCTTTCACGAACTCTACCGCAATTTAACCGTTGACCAACTCCTGGAAGAGGCCGCCATCACGGGCTATTACAGGGAATTTCTGGCCAAACAGGAAGGAAAATCCCACTTCAACGAATCCCTGGTGGTGGGCAGCGCCCGGGTCAATCAGATGCGCACTGTCATGGCGTTGAGCACTTTTTACTACTGCGGCGGATCCATGGGGGTGGTATTCGGTGAAAAATTCAGAAGGGGGGTGGATTACGCCATCCAGAAGAATCTGCCGTTTATCAGCCTGTGTTGTTCGGGCGGCGCAAGGCTCTACGAAGGTATATCAGCACTGATGCAAATGGTAAAAACCATTGAATCCATTAACCGCCTCAGGAAAAGCGGACTGCCCTACATATCGATTCTCGCGGACCCGGCTACGGGCGGGGCCATTGCCAGCTATGCGGCCTTGGGGGACATTGTCGTCGCTGAACCCGGAGCCCTGGTGATTTTCGCGGGCCCCAGGGTTATGAAATCAAGAGGATTCGATGTCAATGAAAAACTGGTAAGGTCCCAGTCCCTGCACGAAATTTCCGCGGAAATCTACAATGACCTTGATTATTACCACAATATCAGGGGCATTCAGGAAATCTGCGAACGGAAAGACATGAAGCTGTGCGTTTCAAAATACCTGGAATACTACTACCGAAGTGAATTCAGGGGGAAAAAGAAAGGGCGCAAGAATTAATTGAACCCTTCCCCTGCGCCCCTGTACGGCCCAGGGGCAAAAAGAAAGGGCATCAACCGGCGGATCTCAGTTGAGCCGCTTCATATCTTCAACCAGACCGCGAACCGCATCGGCGGAATGATTAAGGGCAGCCTGCTCGTCATCGGTCAGTTCGATTTCAATAATTTCTTCAGCACCGTTCGCCCCCAACTTCACGGGAACACCAATAAACAGATCACTGATGCCGTACTCTCCATCTAAACAGGCGGCACAGGGCAGGATTTTTTTCTTGTCTTTGAGGATGGCCTCAGCCATTTCCACGGCGGCGGAAGCCGGTGCATAATAGGCGCTGCCGGTCTTGAGCAATCCAACGATTTCAGCGCCGCCATTCCGTGTCCGCTCAACCAGCGCATCAATTCTTTCCGGCGCCATCAACTGGGTGATGGGGATACCCGCAACCGTTGAAAACCTAGGCAGGGGAACCATGGTATCACCATGCCCTCCCAGGACAAAGGCATGGGTATTCTCAACGGAAACATTCAGCTCCATGGCGATGAAGGCGCGGAAACGCGCGGAATCGAGAACCCCCGCCATGCCAAGCACCCTGTTTTTGGGAAACCCGCTGGCATTGTAGGCCACATGGCACATGGCATCCAGTGGATTGCTCACAATGATCAACACGGCATTGGGAGCAACCGCCGCAACGCCCTTGGTAACAGCATCCATGATTCCCATATTCGTGGACAAAAGGTCGTCCCGGCTCATGCCCGGCTTTCTCGGAATTCCGGCCGTAATGATAACAATATCGGAATCTTTTGCCTGTGAATAGTCCCCTGTTGCCCCAATGACGGCAGCGTCATGCTTTTCAATGGGCGCAGCTTCCGTCAAATCCAGCGCCTTTCCAGCCGGTACCCCCTCAAGAATATCGATCAACACCACATCCGCCAATTCCTTCTCAGCAAGACGCATTGCCGCAGTGGCGCCGACGTTTCCCGCCCCAATAACCGTTGCTTTTTTTCTCATTTTTATTGCTCCTTTCTTCTGGTTACGAAAACCCTTGAACTCACGAGTGTATGCATACTATCATCTTTTCCGGAAAAATACCCGCCGATAATGTGCCAGCTCATGGAAAAAGGTCACCGGCAGCACTTAATAAACCAGAGTGCATTATGAAAAAAAACCTGGAAAACCCGCTATCCCTTGAAAATGTCTGCGAAAGCCTTTTAAAAAAGGGGCTGATATCCGTTGATCAAAAAGAGGGGCTCCTTCGTAAAAAGGCCGCATTTCTTCAAAATACCGATAGGAATACGGTCCATTCAGGCAGGGGCGGTACCGGGAACACGAATCCGGCTGTCATCATCGATCAGATTGCCGCCCTTAAAATTGAGCGATGTGACGATCCTGAAAAAATCCTGGATGAAGATATCATTTGTCAGTGTCTTGCAGAACAATGGGAAATTCCCTACAAGAAAATTGATCCTCTCAAGCTGGATCTTAAACTTGTGACCAGCACCCTGCCCCACAGCTTCGCCAGAAAACACCTGGCCCTGCCCGTTCATGCAAAAGATGGATGCCTGATCGTGGCAATGGCCAACCCCTTCGATGTTGAAATCCTGGATAATATTGCCAGGGTTGTCCACATGAAAGTGAAGCCGGTGGTCAGTTCCCGGTCCGATATTATCAGGCTTCTTGACGAATTTTACGGTTTTAAAAGATCTGTTTCCGCTGCGGAGAACGAGTTTTCCGGACCTTCTGTTGACCTGGGGAACCTGGAGCAGTATGTGCGGTTAAAATCAGCGGAAGAACTTCCTTCCAATGATCAGCATATCGTAAACGCCGTAAACCACATCCTCAGTTATGCCTTCGACCAGCGTGCCAGCGATATCCACATTGAACCCAGGCGTGAAGACAGCCTGGTAAGGATCCGGGTGGACGGGATCCTGCACCCCATTTATGACTTTCCCAAAAAGGTTCACTCAGCCATCCTGAGCCGCATCAAGAGCCTTGGCCGAATGGATATTTCCGAAAAACGAAAACCCCAGGACGGCAGGATCAAAACGGATAAAGGGGGAGTGGAGACCGAAATAAGGGTTTCCACCGTACCCGTGGCCTTTGGTGAAAAGGTGGTCATGAGAATCATGGATCCGGAAATCCTTTTCCAGGACCTTGAAAAACTCGGCTTTTCGCCGCAGGACCTGGCCGCTTACGAGCATGTGATTCGCATGCCCCACGGCATGGTTGTGGTTTGCGGTCCAACGGGCAGTGGAAAGTCCACGACCCTGTACTCGACACTCCGGACGCTTTCTTCGCCGGGCATTAATATCACCACGGTGGAAGACCCGGTAGAAATGATCCATGAAGGGTTTAACCAGATCGGGGTCCAACCCGCTGCAGGCGTAACCTTTGCCTCGATCCTTCGCAATATTCTGCGGCAGGACCCTGATATTATCATGGTCGGTGAAATGAGAGATCTGGAAACAGCGGAGAATGCCGTTCAAGCTGCCCTGACAGGCCATCTGGTTCTCTCCACACTTCACACCAATGATGCTGTTTCCGCTATCATACGGCTACTTGATCTGGGTATTCCGGCATTCCTGATCCAGGCAACCATGATCGGGGTGCTGGCCCAACGGCTGGTTCGCAAGATATGCGTTTACTGCAAGGAAAGCTTACAAATGGATATCAGTGAACTGAGGGCTCACGGACTGGAGTTTAACCAGAAAAGGCCCATAAAACTTTTTCAAGGCAAAGGGTGTTTAAAGTGCCGCGGGACCGGGTATCTGGGCAGGGTCGGTATCTATGAACTCGTTCCGGTCAACGAGCCCATCAGAAAATTGATCAAGGCAGAGACGGATACGGAAACGCTGCGCGCCCAGGCCATAAAAGAAGGCGTTTACACCCTCCGGCAAAATGCTGTCAAAAAACTCCTGGAGGGCAAAACCACCCTTGAAGAAGTTCTCAGGGTTACCTGGACGCATGCATAAAAAAGTATAAATTAACCCCTCATTCCCATGCTCCAGCGTGGGAACGCATATTGATCCAGTGGGTCCAGCGCAGAATCCGGCAGCGGCTCCGGGAGCAGCAACGGTTCGGGATCCAAAGGAAACCGGTCCGGAAGGGGCAACCGATAAGTGCCCTTTCTGATTGAGGCTGCTGATAAACAGCTCTGCCAGGCCAAACAAAAAGGTCGTGATTGTTTCTGTACGGATTTTTCCAAATAGTTGTACTGTACAGACCTTGATCATGGATTTGCATTTTGAGAGATCATGATTAATGTTGCCAGGTTTGGCATTGATGCTGTTGCGGGCATCAAAAATCATTTTTCGAATTTCAACGTGCGGGTTGCTACCCGCCAGGAAAGGATTTAAACAAAATGGTAAAAATAGAAACCAGTATGGGCGACATTTTTCTGGAACTTGATGAAGAAAAAGCCCCCAAGTCCGTGGAAAACTTTCTGGCATACGTCAATGACGGTCATTACGACGGCACCATCTTTCACCGGGTCATCGACGGTTTTATGATCCAGGGGGGCGGGTTCACTGAGGATATGACTCAAAAGCCCACGAAAAACCCCATTGTTAATGAAGCGGACAACATGCTGAAAAACGACTCTTACACCGTTGCCATGGCCCGTACACCGGATCCCGACAGCGCCACAAGCCAGTTCTTTATCAATGTGAAAAATAATGATTTTCTGAATCATACCGCCAAAACAGCCCAGGGATGGGGATACGCGGTGTTCGGAAAGGTCACCAAAGGTCACGGTGTTGTCAATAAAATGAAAGGGGTTGCAACGGGCAACAACGGCCCTCATGCCGACGTGCCCGTTGAAACCATTACCATCCTCAAGGCGAGTGTGGAAGACGAATAACCGAAACATATGAACGGTTAAAAATAACATGTAAGAGTCCTAAGAACTCAGAAATACCTGATCCTCAAAAGCCTCAAGCAATGCTTCCGATAGTGCTTTGGCAGTTGCCTCATCGGCCAGTTCCACCATCAACTCCCCCTCGGGACCCACCACCAGTTTCCCGTGGCGCTCCACGATTTCGGCAATCTCAGAGGGTTCCCGGGTCCACCAGCCGCGGGTCCGCATGAGCAGCTCTTTGCCCTTCAAGCGACGGGGGGTAACCAGGTCGATGTTTCTGAACAGGGCATCCCA
>CAZPQA010000023.1:0-37002 GCA_964588535.1 uncultured Desulfobacteraceae bacterium | reverse complement strand
GCCCTACACTAATTTATCAAGGGGTAAGTGTCTCACTTTCATTGACACAGAGGGAAGTGGCACAAGGGTGAAAATGCCACTAATAAAGAAGAGCACCCATTTCAAGAGGGTTTTGAGAGATTTTAAGGTGTAGCAGTAGAATCTCTTCAGTGATTCTATTTAGTGATTCTAAGAGGGGTTTTTACAGGTTAGAGTCACTCAGCAATTCTATGCGAAATGAGGCATATAACCAGGCTATAACTGGTTGTGATCGGCTGTAGGAGATCAAATTTGTGTCATGCACATAGCAACAGCTAAAACTATTAGCGCATGCAAACGACATGACATTGCTACATCTTACGATGCATCAACATCAAAGGGGTCTTATATCACATGTTTGCTAATAATAACTTTTTTCACGACCATATGCAACGGCAACTGCACCTTATAATGCTTTGACTTCACTCGCTCGCTTCGCTCACTACGCTACATCAAAGCATGGCGGTTTGACTATAGCTCGCTTCGCTCGCTCTAGGTCAAACCGTTGGGTCAAGATAATAATCTTTTGATCAACATATATATCTTGATTTTCAAGAGAAGGTTACAGGCAGCTTGAAATTTTCAAGTTAGGTGTGGCGCCTCTTGGTAATATGCGGTTGATGCCGCTGATTGGATATGCGGCGTGAAATAAAATTCGGGGCTCAAATTTGTATATTGGATTGGGAGGTTGATCATGCGAAAGCTCATAAAACAGAAAGTGGATGTATTCAAAGATAGTGGACCAGCCCCGAAAGAAAAAAAATTACGATTGAGAAGTGTCAGGAAACAGGGGAAAAGTAACCTGGAAACGGCTGGAAATACCGCTGGAATGCAACACACTCTTCAACATGTTGGTGGCAAAAAAGAAATGTCAACTAAAGTAGCTAGACAAGAACAATTCTTGAGTATCTATCGTGAAAACCTTTTCAATATCAGCGATGCGGCTCGACGAATTGGCATTGATCGGTCTACCGTCTACCATTGGCAGATGAATGATCCTGATTTTAAAGACCGGATGAATGATGTAAAAGAAGAGGTAAAGGATTTTGTTGAACATGCTCTTTTTGAGAAGATCAAGGCAGGCGACGTGGCGGCGATCATCTTCGCCAGCAAGTGTTTATGTCGGGATAGAGGCTACATGCCAGACAAGCTTCTGACCTTGGATGTTCGTTATGCTGACAACCGTTTGAACCTAACCAAAGAGGAAAATGATGAAATCATTGAAGCGGCAATGGTGACACCTGATTCGCTTTCAGATTCACCAGCTAAAAGGCATCTTCAGGAACTCTGGTTCCAGAGTTCAGGATAAAATTGAGTGCTATTCTTTAACTCTTTTTCATGGGTTTTTTCTTTGGTTTAATATCGAATTCTGACCGGCTGAGATCGTTCACAATCGGCGTTCTCTACCAGACCCATACCAACCCATGCGCCAAAAAAACCCAATAGACGGAAACCGTTTGATTTCTCTAGGATTAATCAGGGTTTTCAAGGCTATTTCTACTCATAAAGACCGGTTGACATTTCTAAAGCGTCTTCTTTAGAGGTATGGAGATACACAGTTGTTGTTTCAATTCTGGAATGACCTAGATTCTTTCGAAGCTTGTGAAGGTTCTTATTTTTTCTATAGTGCATGGTGGCATAGGTGTGCCGGAAGCAGTGGATGGAATATCTTGGGAGGCCTGCTTTTTCTACGATGGCATAAATATTTTTCTCAAGACCTTGTCGGGAAATCTGCTTACCCGAATGATTCTTTAATAAAAAATCATCGGGCGACAGATCAAAATTGTCGATATATTCTTTCAGGTGCTTTTTCAAGGCGAGGTCAATGGGGACATGGCGGGACTTTTTACCCTTACCATGTTGGACATGAATGTTTGGAGTCTTGCTGAGGTTCAGATCAGATACTTTCAGGTCTCGAATTTCGCTTACCCGTAGGCCAGATTTCAAGGCCAGATCAACCAGCATATAATGTTTTACCCATGTTTTTCTGCCTTTGGCCAAATCGGCAAGGTAGCGATCTTCGCAATATTTTAGAAGCTGCTTGGATTCTTGTAGTGACATCACCCTTTCGGGGGAAACCTGCCATTGTTTTGACTTCTTTTTATCTTGACCCATGATTAAAACCCCACAATTAAAGTTTGCATTTTGAGTCATTATAGTTGGCAATAACTGCAACTGTCAAGGGAAATTGTTTGCATAAGTCGTCTTTTGTAAACTTTTTGCAGGGGATACGCTCAAGTCATAATAAGGCTAGGAGCATGCATTGCGTTAAAAATTCTGATCTTCAGGAGGATAGAGCCACTTTCAAGAAAACTTTAAATTATAGTTTGCCATACACGCATTCGAATAAGGAAACCTGTTCTTCTGAAATTAGGCAGAAAACTGGTTTGCTCAAAACATGGTGAGTTCTACCGGTTTGGTTTGGCATCGCCATTCTCGAAGGGCTCAGCGGATCTCAGGCGGACTACAGGTCATGTCAAGAAACCTATGCATGGATCGAAAATGTTACCCCCTAAAAAATCGGCACCAAAAAAAGGGTACACCCTTTGGCCAAGCGAAACAGCGGATTCAACAAAAAAACCTGAAATACTCAGAAACAACTTGCATTTAGGCAACTTAGCTTGTATCGATTTTCATAATCATGAATACAGAGGGACAATCATGACAGCCAAAGCATATTCTTACATTCGGTTTTCTACACCTGAGCAGCTCAAAGGTGATTCATTGCGAAGACAGCTTCACGCTTCAAAAAAATATGCGGAAGATAACGGTCTTGACCTGGACACGGAATTGAACCTTCAGGACCACGGTTTTTCTGCTTTCACCGGACAACACCGGACAAGGGGCGCACTTGGTATTTTTCTGAACCTTATTGAGAAAGGGCAAATACCCAAAGGATCAACCCTTATTATTGAAGCGTTTGACCGGCTTTCAAGGGAAAAAGTTTTGGATGCCTTCAATCTTTTTTCTGAAATCATTAAAGCTGGGATAACCGTTGTGACATTGAACACGGGACAAGCCTACACGGAAAAAAATATTAACGAGAATTTCGGACTGCTCTTGATGTCACTTTATGAAATGAGCGCGGCGTGGGGTGAATCGGACAGAAAAAGCAAAAGACTCAAAGCAGTATGGGAGGAAAAACGCAATAACATCAACAAAAAAAAACTGACAGCACGAGCACCGGCATGGCTCAAACTTTCAAAAGACAAAACCACATTCAAACCTATACCAGAACGGGTGGACATAGTTAGACAAATTTTCAACATGAAAAAGAATTCGGTTGGAGTGGGTACGATTGAAAAAACGTTAAATGAAACACCCGGAATATGGAAACCCAAAAAAAACGGTTGGCGAAAAAGCTACATTAATAAGATATTGCGAAATGATGCAGTTATAGGAAGATATGAACTGCACAAAAAGAGAGATGGGAAGAGAATACCCACAGGGGAAATAATAGAAGATTACTACCCCCAAATCATTGAAAATGAATTATTTTTTCAAATTCAGGATCAAATCAAGAAAAATAAAGCATTTGGTGGAAGAACGGGATCAATTGCTTACCTTTTCGGGGGACTCGGAAAATGTGCTTATTGCGGATCACCGATCAGATATGAAAATAAAGGGAAACCACCCCGGGGAAACAAATACATCGTTTGCGACAACGCTAAAAGAGGACGAGGTTGTAAAAAACACCCGATTCGATATTTACCAATTGAAAACCTCATATTAGAATACTGTGAAGGGCTAGAAGTTTCTGACCTTTTAGGTAAAGATGATCTCGCACAAGCGGAATTGAACACACTCAAGAGCACAAGAAACGCAAAATCGAAGGAGCTTGAAAACGCAAAGACGGACATTGAAAATTTGCTTGACCGGCTTCAAAAGACCAATTTGGACAGTGTTGCGGTTCAGATAGAAAACCGCATAAACAACCTTGACGAAAAGGCAAAAACCCTGGAAGCGGATCTGACCAATTTGGACCGCACGATTGGAAAACTTCAATCTAAAAATAAGAACGTTGAAAGAAATCTTGCTAACACGAAGGAATTAATTGGGAAAATGAACACCATGAAGGGTGAGGAATTGGTTGGAGTTCGGAAAAAACTTCGGGACCGTTTGCGGAATCTCATTTCTCGAATAGACGTTGCACCGGTTGGATTCCCTCTTTTGACTGAGGACAGAATTCACGAGCTGATTGAAGATTTGTACTTGGACCACGGGTGGACCTTTGAAGAAATTGAAAAAAATATACCCACCTGGTTAAACCGCATCGGGAATACGGATTTTCAAACTATCAAGATTCATTTCAAAACTGGGACCGTTCGAATACTTCAACCTAACGCTGAATTACCTCTAGTGAAGGAGTGGGAATCAACCGGATACCCTGTTTTCTTTGAATTATAAGGTGTTAAATTGTCTATAACATGATAACATTATGGCTTCCTGCAGCCGCAATTTCCAGGGCCCGCTTGGCGTGTTCCTGCCCCCTCACATCCACAAAATCCACCTGAAAAACAGCCGGTTCAAAGAAGTGGTTGATTTCAGCCTGGAGCGGACTTACCTTAACGGCACCTTTTAAGGCACTGATAACCTGGGACAGGGTTTTTACAGGGAAAATGGGGATGCCGTCCACAACCGCTGCCTCGATCGCGTTTTCCGCCGGAAGGAAAATACCCTTCAGGCCCAGCTCCCTGGCGGCAATGGCCATGGAAAGTGCGCCCCTGACCGGTCGGATCATACCGTCAAGGGCCAGTTCGCCCAAGAAAATGTGGCCCGCATAATCAGCATTTTGGATCAATCCCGTTGCAGCGAGAATACCCAGGGCCATGGGGAGATCAAAGGCAGAACCCTCTTTTTTGATGTCTGCCGGAGCCAGATTCACCGTAATCCGATCAGAGGGAAAATGGTAACCTGAATTTTTTACCGCGGCCTTAACCCGTTCTTTACTTTCCCTGACGGCCCCTTCCGGCAAACCCACGGTGGAAAAAGAGGGAAGCCCCCGGGCAATGTCCACCTCAACCTCCACCACATAGGCATCAATGCCGATAACGGCGCTACTGAGGACTTTGGCCAGCATATATAAGCAGTCTCCTTATCAGAACAATGGCGACCGGATATTCAACAGCCATATGACAGCGCATAAGCGGTTTGGCCTGAAAATTTAAAAACGACAGGAAATTGGCAGTTATCGCACGGGATTTTGAGATCATGAGACTCAGATAAAACTTTTATTCTTTACATTTAACACAATAGGTTATATACTGCAAAGTTTATTTTTATAATGATATTTTGTCCTGCCCCACAGGATGATTTTTGGTCAACCAAATTTAGGAGAACAGAATGGCACGAATCACAGTGGAAGATTGCCTGGAGAGGGTGGATAACCGCTTCGGGTTGATCCATCTGGCAGCCAACCGCGTGCGTCAACTGAGAAAAGGCGCCGAACCATTGGCTGTCTGCAAAAACAGAGACACCGTTGTTGCCCTCAGGGAAATCGCTGCGGGAAAGGTCTTTCAGCGGGAAGCGGGTGCGAAAGAGACCCTGGCAGAGGATCCGACAGATCTTCTGCTTGAAACCTTGTCGGAAGAACCCAAACCTGAAGATTTAAAAACGGATGTGGAAGATGCTGAAGCCGCACCCGTTGAAAACGAATCATGAACAAACGTGATTATTATGAAGTCCTGGGAGTCTCCAGAGAATCCGGGGAAGTGGAGTTCAAGGCGGCCTATCGTAAAATGGCCCTCAAGTATCATCCAGACCGAAATCCCGGAGACAAAGACGCCGAAGAAAGGTTCAAAGAAGCCGCTGAGGCTTATGACGTATTGACGGACGCAGAAAAAAGGCAGCTCTACGACAGATTCGGGCATGAAGGCCTGGCCGGTTCAGGCTTTCGCGGTTTCAGCGGTTTTGAGGACATTTTTTCAAACTTCGGGGATATATTTGAAGGCATCTTCGGTTTTGGCGGAGGCGGCGGCAGAGCCCGTGCCAGACAAGGGAAAAGTCTTCGATATGATTTGGAATTATCCCTGGAAGAGGCGTTTCATGGAAAAGAGGCGGAGATCTCTTTTCCCCGGCTGGAGGGATGTCCCACATGCCATGGTTCAGGGGCAAAGCCAGGGACCCAGCCCGAAACCTGCGGTACTTGTCAAGGGAGGGGTCAAGTCATACGATCCCAGGGCTTTTTTCAGGTCAGCAGTACCTGTCCGGCCTGCCGTGGTCAAGGTGAAATCATTTCCCAGCCGTGCCCGGAGTGTGGGGGTGGCGGCAAAACCAGGGTTGAAAAGGAAATTCAGGTTAAAATTCCTGCCGGCGTGGACACGGGGTCTCAACTCAGATTGCGGGGAGAGGGTGAATCCGGAGAAAACGGCGGTCCGCCGGGTGATCTTTTTGTGGTCATCCACGTAAAAGAGCACGACTTCTTTGCCCGTGAAGATGACGACTTGATTTGCCAGATCCCCATATCATTTGTTCAGGCAACTTTGGGAGACACCATGGCCATTCCCCTTTTGGGTGAGGAGGATACTCACGAATTCACCATTCCCAAAGGCACACAACCCGGTGAAATCATAAAAGTATCCGGCAAAGGAATGGCCAGCCTGCGGGGATTCCGGAAAAGAGGCGACCTTTACATTAAGATTGTGGTGAAGATCCCCGAAAAGCTGAATCAACGACAAGCGGAATTGCTCCAGGAATTCGCCCAGACAGAAGGTCTGACATTGTCCAAGAAAAAGGGCAAAGGCAAGGGTTTCTGGAAAAAGAAAGGGCATTGAGTATTGTCAATATCTTTCGGAGTTTACATTACTGCGAAATGGTGATAGGGAAAGATCGCTAATTTCTTATCTTTTGGATGGAGAGAATAATGTTAAGCAAAAAAGATCTGGAATATTTCAAAGATTTTCTTGGAAAAAGGTTAGATGGGCTCCTTGACGAAGCCACGAAGACCGTCAGCGGTATGACAGACCATAGGGATAACTATGCCGATCCCACAGACAGGGCCACACTGGAATCAGAGAGAAATTTCACGCTGAGGATCAGGGACAGGGAAAGAAAATTGATTGTAAAAATAAAAGAGGCCCTGAGCAGAATTGAGAAGGGAACTTTCGGCATCTGCGAAGAATGCGGCGAGGACATTTCAGAGCAACGACTGAACGCACGCCCGGTCACCACCCTGTGTATCAACTGCAAAAAAAGCCAGGAAAGCGAAGAAAAGTTGAAGGGGCTGTAGCGTCCCCCCGATTACCAGGCTGATCATTTAACAGGAACAGGCGTGCGGAAGTCTGAAGGGTAAACCCCTGCCCCTTGTCATAGGATGGCCCCGTGTCTGAGACCACAAAAATCCGACAAAAGAGAAAGAAAAAAATTCAAGAAGTCCATGAAGCGGTCATTACGACCCATGTCAACGCCGATTTTGACGCCCTCGCCTCCATGTTGGCCGCCAGCAAACTTTACCCTGAAGCATCTTTAGCTTTTCCCGGCTCTCAGGAAAAAAATCTCAGAAATTTTTTTCTGAATTCCACCTTCTACCTCCTGAATATCACCAAAGTCAAAAAAATCGACATCGATGCCATCAAACGGCTGATTCTGGTAGACACCCGGCAAAAGAGCCGTATCGGAGACTTTGCCCGACTGGCGGATCGCGAAGGTGTGGAAATCCACATATACGACCATCACCCCGCTGCCTCGGACGACGTACGCGGCCAGCTGGAAGTCATTCGTAAAATCGGCTCGAATACGGCATTGATGATTAACATTATTCGAAAAAAGCAGATCCCTGTTTCCCCGGAAGAAGCCACCATCATGTGTCTGGGGATTCATGAAGATACGGGAAGCTTTACGTTCTCTTCCACCACCAGTGAGGACTATGACGCAGCGGCCTGGCTTGCCGCCCAGGGCGCCGACCACAATGTTATCTCGGACATGCTGACCCGTGAACTGACCACCGAGAATCTCTGGCTGCTCAATGACCTGATTCAATCGGCTACCACCCGGATGATTAACGGGACGGAAATTGTCGTCGCCAAGGTCATTACGGATGAATTTGTACCGGACTTCGCTGTTCTGGTACACCGCTTCATGGAAATGGAGAGCCTGAAGGTGGTCTTCGCGCTGGCACAGATGGAAAACCGCATTTTCCTGGTGGCCCGAAGCCGTGTCGACACGGTGGATGCCGGGGAGATTGCCAGCACATTCGGCGGAGGCGGACATCCGGAGGCAGCCTCGGCAACCATTAAAGACCAGACATTGATCCAGGTGGAGCGATCACTGGATGCCCTTTTGTACAGCCGTATCGGGCAACACAGAAATGCCCGGGACATGATGTCATCACCGGTCATCGGAATTGGCCCCGAAGACAGCGTTGACAAAGCGGCCCATTACATGACCCGTTACAATATCAATGTACTGATGGTGATGGATGATGACGGTCTCTCCGGTTACATCACCCGGCAGATTGTTGAAAAAGCGGCTTACCTCGGACTCGGAGACCGAAACCTGTGCGACTATATGAACATTGAATTTGCCACCGTTCATCCGGATGCACCCCTGAAACAAATCCAGGATCTGATTATTCGCGGCCGACTGAGAATCCTTCCGGTGGTTGAAAACAGACAGGTAAAAGGGGTTATCACCCGAACGGATCTTTTGAACATCCTGGTGGGAAACCCGCTGGTCCCCGATGCCCTCCTCGACAGCAAGAAGGGTGGTTCGTTGGTCCGAAAACGGAATCTTTCCGGAATGCTCAAAGAACGGCTGCCAAAAAGGGTAGTCACCCTCTTAAAAGAACTCGGGGATGTTGCCGATTCACTCGGATACGGCATCTACCTTGTGGGCGGGTTGGTCAGGGACATCTTTCTGAAATTTGACAACCTGGATGTGGATGTCGTCATTGAGGGAAACGGTATCAAGTTTGCCCGTGAATTTGCCAAAAAGCATTCAGCCCGAGTACGAAGCCACCAGAAATTCGGCACCGCCGTGCTGATTTTTCCGGACGGGTTCAAGGTGGATGTGGCCACCGCGAGGATTGAGTATTATAAGTCCCCCGGGGCACCGCCCATCGTTGAAACAAGCTCATTGAAACTGGACCTGTATCGCCGGGATTTCACAGTGAACACGTTGGCTGTCAGTTTAAGCAAACGGTCTTTCGGTACCCTCATCGACTATTTTGGCGCTCAGAAGGATATCAAGGACAAAGCGCTGCGGGTCCTGCATAACTTAAGCTTTGTGGAAGATCCCACGCGCATGCTCCGGGCCATACGATTTGAACAACGGTTCGGTTTTACCATTGGAAAACTGACCCTTGCCCTCATGAAAACCGCTGCAAAAATGGATTGGACCGACAGCCTGGCATCGCGCAGGATTCTGGGGGAACTGAAACTCATCCTCAAGGAAGAGGATCCCATCAGTGCCCTCGTGCGGCTGAAAGAATTTAACCTTCTGAAATTTGCATCTCCCCATCTCGATCTGAACGATGCCATCAAAAGCCTGCTGGAAGAAATCAATGAAGTCATCGCCTGGTATCATCTCCTTTTTCTGGAGGAACCCATTGTAGAATGGAAGGTCTACTGGTATGGGCTCACCAGCGGAATTGACACAGATATTTTCAGGAGATTAACCCATGAAATAGGGGCCGAATGCCTCTCCTCTCGGGGCATGGCGGAACAACAACTCATGGATACCCTTTTCAGGTTTGATGGAACTGACTATGAGCTCTTTGCAATACTCAGATCCCATGATACGGAAATGTTGCTGTATTTGATGGCAAAAGCGAAAAATGAGCGGATGAAGCGGTTGATCTCCCATTTTTTCACCCAGTTGAAGGGAAAAAAGATTCGCCTCAACGGTGATGATCTGTTAAAGATGGGGTTCACATCGGGACCCATTTTCAAAGAAATTTTTGAGAGGCTCCTGGAAGCCCGAATGAATCAGCTGACACAGAAAAAGAAAGATGAAATAGCGCTTGTCAAACAGGAATTTGGGGATCTGAGGTCAAAAAGATGAACGTCGAACATCGAACGTCCAACATCGAATAGAAAACAAACATCAACTTTAGGCATTTTAGCTCACTTTTATGGAAAGGGGAATAGAAGGGAATGGCAAAAGGGAAAATCGTAAGCGGCATGAGACCCACCGGCAAACTGCATCTTGGACATTTGCGCGGTGCCCTGCTCAACTGGAAAAAGCTTCAGGAAGAGTTTCAGTGTTTCTATTTTATCGCAGACTGGCATGCGCTGACCAGTGACTATGCCAATACGGAAATCATCAAAGAAAGCACCTATGACATTATCATGGATTGGATTTCCGTGGGACTTGATCCGGAACAATCCACATTTTTTATCCAGTCTGATATCAAAGAACATGCGGAGCTCTATCTGCTCTTTTCCATGCTGACCCCGCTGCCCTGGCTGGAGCGAAATCCCACCTACAAGGAACAGTTGAAGG
Organism: uncultured Desulfobacteraceae bacterium; assembly: GCA_964588535.1. Lineage (GTDB taxonomy): Bacteria > Desulfobacterota > DSM-4660 > Desulfatiglandales > Desulfatiglandaceae > NaphS2. Next base: position 26,544 of record CAZPQA010000023.1, on the reverse strand, counting down.
AACTGAGCCATAAGGATGTTTTCACCTATGGTTTCTTAGGCTATCCGGTGCTTCAGGCTGCGGATATATTGATGTACAAAGCCATCGGGGTTCCGGTGGGAGAAGATCAGGCGCCCCATGTGGAGTTGACACGGGAAATTGCCAGGCGGTTCAACCATACATATGGCGACATATTTCCCGTCCCCAAGGTCCTGCTGACACCCACGTCAAAAATTCTTGGCATGGACCGTCGAAAAATGAGCAAAAGCTACGGCAATGCCATTTTCCTTACGGATACGGACAAGGAAATTGACAATAAGGTCGGGCAGATGATTACGGATCCCCAGCGGGCACGAAAAACAGATCCGGGAGATCCGGAGATCTGTAATGTTTTTTCCTTCCATGAAATCTACACCAACGAAAACACTTGCAAAGAGATTAAAAAAGGGTGCAAATCGGCTGAAATCGGGTGTGTCCAATGTAAAAAAATGATGGCCGAAGGCCTCAAAGAAGGACTCGCTCCCGTAAAAGCCAAAAGAAAAGAACTGGAAAGCCAGGTGGGCAAAATCAGGGAAATCATAAAAGACGGCAATGACCGCGCCCGTTCCATTGCCAGGGAAACCATGATACAGGTAAGGGAGGCAGTGAAAATCTAACCCTTAACAATAAATCGGAATGATGGAGTACAAAGTCAAACTGGAAATGTTCGAGGGTCCCCTGGACCTTTTGCTTCACCTGATTCACAAGAATGAGGTGGATATCTTTGACATTCCCATTTCAAGCATCACGGACCAGTACCTTGAATACCTGGAGCTGATGAAATCCCTGGAGATGAGCATTGCCGGTGATTTCCTGGTGATGGCGTCCACGCTCATTCACATTAAATCCAGGATGCTGCTGCCGGGCCGAAATGAAGGGGATGAAGAGGAGGACCCCCGCCTTGAAATTACCAGACCGCTTCTGGAATACATGCAGCTCAAGGAAATGGCGCAAGAACTTTCAGAGCGGGAAATTCTGGGCAGGGATGTCTTTGCCAGAGGGGATGCCACCTCTTTTGATGAATATCCGGATATGGTGCCGAAACCGGATGTGACCCTCTTTCAACTGATAGATGCATTCCGTCGGGTGGTGGCCCTTGGGGAGGGCCAAGGGAGTCTCAAAGTTTCTCTTGAAAAGTGGTCGGTGAAGGATAAAGTCGAGAGTATTATTGCCCGGCTGAGGGAAAAGCCCGATATTTTTTTTGAAGAAATCTTTGCAGGAAACCAGGATATATCGGAATTGGTGGTCACCTTTCTCGCCCTTCTGGAACTGGTCCATATGGGCTTGATCAAGGTTTTTCAGCCTTCTCAACAGAATCGAATCCGGCTTTCGGCCTGCTTTGATGAAGGCAGCCCATCCGCTTACAGGGGGGAGGATGGAAAAACAGCTTAAATTGATTATCGAATCCCTATTGTTTTCCGCTGATAAGCCGTTGCGGGCCCGCGATATTCAAGGGTGCCTACCTGATACAGGATTACCTGAAATTGAGGAAGCCATGGAGACACTCCGGCATGAATATGACACCATGGACCGAAGCTTTGCCCTTAAAAAGGTGGCGGAAGGGTATCAAATCAGGACAAAGCCGGATTATGCCCCCCATGTGCTCCGGATGACAAAGCGGTCTGCCGCCAGATTATCCACTGCCGCCATGGAAACCCTGGCGATCATCGCCTACAAACAACCGGTGATTCGACAAGAGATCGAACAATTCAGGGGTGTGGATACCGGCGGAATTCTGAGAACACTCCTGGAAAAGAACCTGATTCGGATTATGGGCCGAAAGCACCTTCCCGGCCGGCCGTTGATCTATGGCACCACCCGAAGATTTCTGGAAGTCTTCGATCTCCATAGTCTTGAATCCCTCCCCAAATTAAAAGAGATAAAGGAGTTCGGAATCGGTGAAGCGCAAGCGACCCAAACCCACGAAAACGACATCCCGGCAACATCAACCGTTCAGGAAGACGCGGTCAAAACAGAAACCGGGAGCACACATCCCGAGTCCTGAAAAGGAAAGCTCATTCACCCCCGTTTCACTTCCCGAAAAGCCCTTCAATCCTGAAGAACCCTGGCGGCTCAATCGCATATTGTCTTCAGCGGGGTTGACTTCCAGACGAAAAGCCGATCAATGGATACTTTCCGGCCGAATCATGGTTAACAGAAAACCGGTCAAAGCACTTGGCACAACAGCATTCTGGGGGCAAGACGACATTCGTGTAGACGGACAAGAAATTCCATTACCCCCTCAAAAACACTACCTGATGCTAAACAAACCCTTCGGCACCATCTGCTCCCTGAATGACCCGGAAGGACGACCGCTGGTCACGGACCTGATCAAAGACATTACCGCCCGGGTCTACCCCGTTGGCCGCCTCGACTTTGACACCCTTGGCCTTTTGCTTCTGACCAATGACGGAGAATTCGCCCACCGCCTCACCCACCCACGATTTCACGTCCCCAAGACTTACAAGGTAACTGTTCCGGGTGCCATAACCGATCAGGCGCTGAAACGCCTGCAACAGGGGGTCACCCTGAATGACGGACCGGCCGGCCGGGCCAGAACCGACCTCATCACGCGTAACGATGAAAAGAGCCTCCTGAGAATGACCATTACCCAGGGGAAATCCCGCCAGGTTCGGCGCATGCTGGAGGAAGTGGGGTTCCAGGTGATCCACCTGATCCGAACCGGGTTTGGAACGCTGCGTCTCGGGAACTTGAAAATCGGCCATTACCGATACCTTGATTCAAGGGAGCTCCTGGAACTGAAAAAAATGGCGAAAATGGGATAATTTTTATTTACAGCTTCAAATCAATAATGTATCTTGGCCGAGTTTTCAGGCCTTAACGGACTTAGAACATCACTGGGCGATTAACTCAGTGGGAGAGTGCCATCCTCACACGGTGGAAGTCCGGGGTTCAAATCCCCGATCGCCCACCATTTTTTACAGTAATTTCAACCGTTTACAGATTTTACCCCTTTTGCCACTTCTTTGCCACTCTGTTGACGGCGTGTAAGACTGTAAGTTTTTCTCAAATCATCGGCGCTCAAAGCATAATATCTTTCAAATGCTTTGTTCGTCGTATGACCCGATGCAAGCTTAATTTGTTCAGGTGATAGAAATTCCCGCAAGCCTTGAACGGTTGAATGACGTGTTCCCCCGTACAAATCAATATTTTCAATACCTAAATTCTTACAAACCCTTTTCCAATAATCATAAAAGAAGTGTTTCCCGAATCGTTTATTTTCAGGAATTCCTTTCAAGCCTTTCAAATGCCGGAAAAGTAAAGCTCTTGATAAAGGTCTCCAATTCCTTCAGGGAAGCCTTTCAGAAGAGAAATATCTTCATCTAAATTGATTTAGATTCCATATATCATCTGTATTATCAATATCTTAGGGCATATCCAAGGGGAAATCGCCCCAGGAACTTCAGTCTAAACTATATTGGCTAGAGATGCATATCCGCCAGTGCCGACTCTAAAATTAGAATTGCTGATCATTGACACTTGTGTTCCGCTTTTGCTACGGTACACCCGCTTTTGGACATTCAAACCGTGAACAGATACAGGGTTTAGCGACGTCAAGTTTCAACGCCCACAACGAGAGATAGAAAGGAAACCAATGGGTCTCATAAGCGGCTCGGGAAGTTTTACCCGGTACCAGGTAAAGGGTAAACCCACAGAGGACTTTCTGGAAGGTCTGTCTGAAAAAATCGGTCGTCATGCCTTTCGAAACCTGACGGAGGATTCCACCCAGGAACGGTCGGCGGGCTGGGTCAATGTCATGGACATGTTCGACAACCGTTTTGCGGGGCTAGAGTTTCTCAAAGAACCTTACATTGCCATGTCCTTGAGGGTGGATGAAAGAAAGATCCCCGCAACAGCCATTAAACAGTACTGCCTGGAAGCTGAAGAAAAAATCAAAGTCGCTGAAAATCTTGATTTTTTGCCGAAAAGGCGGCGGGCGGACATCAAGGAAGGCGTTAAACTGAGGCTTCTGAAACGGGCCATTCCCGGTTCCAGGGTTTTCGATATGGTCTGGAACTACACTGCCGGTGATGTTGTTTTCGGCGGTACCAACACCAAACTCTGCGACGAGTTCCAGGAGATATTTCTTAAGACCTTTGATCTTCATCTCCTGGCCATGTGCCCTTACACCCTCGGCAATGGATTTCTTGAAAAAAAGGGCGATTCCCCCGATCTCATTGACGGCCTCGTCCCTTCAAATATCTGGGAGGCGCCTTAACCATGCAGTTACTTGAAAAAGTCAAAAAGACGGAATTCCTTGGAAAGGAGTTTCTGGCCTGGCTGTGGTTCAGAACGGAAACGGAAAGGGGCCACTTCAAACTGGGCGATAAGGCTGCTGAAGTTTGGTTCGACGGCAAAATTACCCTGCAGGGCGAAAATGAAAGGGGCCTTGAAACCATTACCTGCAGCGGCGAAAGCCAGAAAATGAAAGCGGCCCGCTTCGCATTGGCGGAAAACAAAGAGGTCATTCAGGCCACCCTGGTTCTGGACATGGGCGACAACCAGTGGACATTCGTTCTGGACTCTCTCTGGCTGAATTTCAAAACCTTCAAGACGCCCAAGGTCATGCAGGATAAAAAGGACGACCCGGACGGTCTCTTTTATGAAAAAATATTCCTCATCGAGGAAGCGGTGTCGGCCATGGATGGGATTTATGAGGAATTCCTCAGACTCCGCCTCTCCCCGGAATGGTCAGAGGAAGAGATTCCGGCCCTTTCACGATGGATTCAAGAGGGCAAGTAACAGAAACATGGCGGGATATACAAAAAAACCTGCAAGAAAAAGACCCAGGAGTGAATTGACCCCCATAGGAGATGTCATCGACTCCCTTATGACGGACGGCACCCTGCCCTACCGGCCTGATGATGTTGAAATCTGGCGGGTATGGAAAGAGGTGGTAGGTCAAACCTATGCCGAAAATTCCCAACCTTCAAAAATTCGGAAAAAACAGTTGACGGTGACGGTATCCAATTCCATCTGGCTCCAGGAATTGACCTTTTACAAAGAAACCATCCTTGAAAAAATCAACCGGAAACTCGGCAGAAAAGCGGTTCACAGTATAATAATCAGGGTCGGTTCCCCTTAGAGCCGAAAACCCCAATGAACGACAGAACCAGGGCTGCAGGAAGCAGCACCAGGAAACTGAGGCGTTTTTGAAGGGTGTTGATTACCATCAAAGATCTGACCGCGCAATGGCCCTTTCAACCGCTCCTTCCAGAACGTGAACACCTCGAGCGTAGGCTTTGACCCTCGGGTGTCGGGTTTGTCCGTGGTAAAAACGGTAGTATATCTGCTGGATAATCACTGCCAGCCGGAAAAGCCCGAAACAATAGTAGAAATCGAAACGGTCCATTTGAACCCCTGAAACACGTCCGTACAACTCCACGAACTGGCGGCGGGTCAGGGCACCTTCAACGTGTGTGGGCATGGTGCGGATGACGTGGCGTTCCTCGGGATCGTCCTTCTGCACCCAATAGCCCAGGGTGCAGCCCAGATCCATGAGGGGATCACCGATGGTGCACATCTCCCAGTCCAGAACGCCGACGATCTTATAGGGATCGGAGGGGTCTAAAACCATGTTGTCCAGCTTGAAATCGTTGTGGATAATGCCGGAATGGGGGGTTTGGGGCCAAGTTTGTCATCGCCATCAATACGGATCCGCGCGCACCCATTTTCAATGAGGCGGATATCTGCATCGCGGAAGATATCATACACTTCATTCCATTGATCGAAGATGCCTGCGCGCGACTTGTCAACCGTACTGATCAGGCGTTTTCGGACCAAAGCACAAATTGAGGAGACATTCCGTGCGAATTAAAGACAAGGTGGCAATTGTAACGGGTGGTTCCAACGGGATCGGTGCGGCCCTGTGCCGAAAGTTATCCCAGGAAAAGGCCAGGGCCGTCGTGGTGGCGGATGTTGATTTTAATGGAGCGCAAGCTCTGGCCGGGGAAATCGGCGGGACGGCCGTCCCATGTGATGTGGCAAAAGAGTATGATATCTCAAGACTGGTCCGGGAAACCGAAGATCTGTTTGGCCCCGTCGATCTCTTTTTCTCCAATGCCGGTATCATGATTCAGGGATTGCTGGATGTCTCGAATGCTGATTGGCAGCGCATCTGGGAGATCAATGTCATGTCGCACATCTATGGGGCCCGGGCGGTGATTCCCGGAATGTTGGAGCGGGGTTCCGGCGGATTTGTGATCACGGCCTCCGCAGCCGGCCTGCTCAACCAGATCGACTCGACCCCCTACACCACAACCAAGCATGCCGCTGTGGGGGTGGCTGACAACCTGGCCATCAACTACGGGGACCGGGGCATTCAGGTATCGGTCATCTGTCCCATGGCGGTGCGTTCCCTCATGACCCGCGACGGGGGCGGGATCGCCGCCCTGGACGGGATGCTGGAGGCGGAGCAGGTAGCGGAAGATGTCATTGTGGCGTTGGACCAGGGACGTTTCATGATTCTGCCCCACGGGAAGGTCAAGGACTATCTGCAGATGAAAGCGGCGGACTACGATCGTTGGATCAAGGGCATGCAGCGGCTCAGGGCAAAACATCTACCGGACCATCCCCATGAAAAATAGTCCCCTTCCCACGCAGGCGAAGTGGAACGATTATTACCGGGGTAGAATCATGCAGGCCACCTATTTTTCAGGCGTCACTCTGCCCGTCACCATGCGCCACCTGGAGACCTGCCTGTGCAAGGGCAGGGAGATTGTGGACATGCCTGAAGGAACCTTTCAAGGGGAGGGAAAGAAATGACCGAAGCTGTAATCGTGAGCGCTGTCAGGACCCCGGTGGGCCGGTACATGGGGGGACTCAGGGATGTTCTGGCCTACGACCTGGCAGCCCTGGTCCTGAACGCGGCCCTGGAGCGGGCCGGTGTGGAACCGGACCGGGTGGATGACGTGATCATGGGGCAGTCCTACCAGAACGGCGAGAACGTGAACATCGCCCGGATGGCGCTGCTCAAGGCGGGCTGGCCGGAGGCCGTCCCCGGAATCACCTTTGACAGGCGCTGCTGCACAGGGTTGGATACGGTCTGCTTCGCCGCTTCCCTGATCCGCTCGGATCAGGCCCAAGTGGTGGTGGCAGGGGGTGTCGAAAGCATGAGCAACGCCGAGTTCTATCTCCCGGGTCATGTGAAATGGGGCATCGGGGGAAGAAAGGGGATGCCCCGGGGTCACGGGGATCTCGGCATGTGGGGGATGCCTTTTTATGACCGCATCCAGAGGGCCCGCGTCATGAGCCAGCCCGAAGAGCGTTACGGAATCCTGCCCTCCATGATGTCCTGGGCCGAGACAGGGGCCCGGGAAGAAAATATCAGCCGCCAGGCATGCGATCTCTGGGCTTTCAACAGTCACAAAAAGGCGTGCGCGGCCATGGAGAAGGGACTCTTTGCACAGGAAATCGTGCCGGTACCGGTTCCCCGGCGCAAGGGAGATCCAATCATCGTGGACCGGGACGAGAACCCCCGGGCCGACACGACCCTGGAGAAACTAGCCGGTCTCAGGCCGGTCCTGGGAGGAGTGTGTACCGCCGGGAATTCCTCCACGGAAAACGACGGGGCCGCAGCGGTGGTGGTCATGAGCAGGGATATGGCTGACCAACTGGGCCTGGAACCCCTGGCCGCGCTGCGGGCCTCCGCCGTGGCGGGGGACGACCCCCGGCGGGCTTACAAGACCGTCCCCACCGCCGTGTCGAAGGCGTTAAAAAAGGCCGGCCTCACCATGGACCGCATGGACCTCATTGAAATCCAGGAGGCGTTTGCGGCCCAGGTCCTGGCAGACCTGAAGGAGATGGGCGTGGGGGAAGAAAACTACGGAAAAATCAATGTCAACGGTTCCGGGATCTCCCTGGGCCATCCCATCGCCTGTACCGGCACGCGGGTGCTGGTCACCCTGCTCCACGAGATGCAACGGCGGAAAGCCCGCTACGGCCTGGAGTGCATCTGCGGAGGCGGTGGCCTGGGAATTGCCGCTATTTTGGAACGAAACTGAACGATTTTGGATTGCGGATTGCGGATTGCGAAATTTCCTCGTTCCCACGCTCCTGCGTGGGAGTGGATACCATTAATTGCATCTTTTAAGTAAGAGGAATACACCAAATGAATTCTGAAAACATCATACTGGAAAAAAGAGATCACACCGCCCTAATCACCTTCGATCATCCCCCTGCCAACACCTGGAACCTGGCGGCTCTGAAGGAATTTGAACAGGCCGTGGACACGGTGGAACAGGATTCAGAAATACGGGTGGTCATCCTCACCGGGGCAGGGGGAAAATTCTTTTCAGCGGGCTATGACGTGACCGACGCGGCAAATGCAGATCAAATCAGCCCCCTGGCCAGGAACCTCTGGGAGCGGATGGACCGATTCGAGAGACCGGTCATCGCCGCCATCAACGGCTATGCCCTGGGCGGCGGGCTGGAACTGGCCATGGCATGTCATTTCAGGATCATGGCCGATGCACCCAAGGCCTTGGTGGGCCTCACGGAACTGAACCTGGGCATCATCCCGGGCTGGGGTGGCAGCCAGCGGCTTCCCCGCCTGGTGGGCCGGGCAAAGGCCCTGGACATGATCCTCTTCAGCAGAACCGTCGGCGCCGGGGAGGCGCTTGAAATGGGCCTGATCAACCAGGTTTCTTCCCCCGCGAACCTCATGGATGATGCCTTTGCCCTGGCACGGAATCTGGCCGAAAGACCCCCCATCGCCGTGAGCTGCGTTCTCAGGGCCATGTCCGCGGGAGACTACGAGGGGCTTGAAAGGGGTTTTCAGGTGGAGGAGGAGGGGAGCGTCCGGGTCCGCGGAACCAAAGACCGTCTGGAAGGGTTCAAGGCTTTTCTGGAGAAACGAAAGCCGGTTTTTACGGGAGAATAAGCCCTGGAGAACCCCGGTATCCGACCCGCCAATATTAAAACTGAGCATAAATAAATAAACGCTTTATAATACCAGCCTTCTTTTTCTTGACACAACCGAGTAAAGTTTTCCATAATTTCTTTCGGCAACGCTGGTCTGAGCCGTGGGATAGATTTCGTATTTACATATCCGTAAACCCTTCTTGTTCGATCTTTTTGTTCGGTTGGTTTTAGGCATTTTAACCTTAACCTTGTTTGAAAGGAGATTTGAACCATGAAAAAAAGGAATGTTGGATGGAGTATTTTGGCGGCGGTTTGTCTGATGGTGAGCATTGCTTTTCCTGCCTGGGGGGGTGAGGTCATCAAAATCGGTGTCATCGGGCCGATGCAGTTTACCCAAGGGGAAGGACATTGGAACGGGGCAACACTGGCTGCTGAAGAGATTAATGCCAGAGGTGGGGTCCAGGTGGGGGACAAAAAACTCCCCATTGTACTGATCAAGGTGGACTCCAACGAATTCGTCAGTCTGCCGGATGCCACCAATGCCGTGGAGTTGGCCACCTCCCGCTATAACGTGAATTTTCTGGTGGGTGGCTTCCGAACCGAGGCGGTTCTGGTCATGCAGGACGTGGCCATGGACAACAAAACCATCTTTATCGGTTGCGGCGCGGCCCATCCCAAGCTGTGCGGCCGGGTAAAGGCGGATTACGATCGATATAAGTACTGGTTCAGGGTGACCCCCATCAATTCCCGATTCCTGGTGAAGGTGGATTTTATTCTGCTGGGAATGGTGGCCAAAATCATGGCCACAGAGCTGAAAATCCCCAAACTCAAGGTGGCCATTGTGGCGGAAAAAGCGGTCTGGTGCGATCCCATTGTGGGAATCGCCCAGAAGAACCTGCCCAAGATGGGCATGGAGGTGGTGGGGGTGTGGCGGCCTTCACCGGTGGCCACGGATGTGACTGCGGAATTGTCCGCCATTCAGAGTTCAGGGGCCCACATTATCTTCACCAGTTTTTCATCTTCCGTGGGGATCACCTTTGCCAAGCAGTGGGGAGAGCTTAAGATCCCGGCCGCGGCGGTGGGCATCAACGTGGAAGCGCAGAAGGATGGATTCTGGGCGGCAACAGGCGGAAAAGGGAACTATACGCTGACCATCAACACCTATGCACGGGTCAAGATCACCGATGAGACCATTGACTTTTTCGACAAATACCGCAAAAAATTCAAAGAGGCCCCCAACTACACGGCCGGCACCTATGACGCGGTGAACATCCTCGCCGAAGCCATCACCAAGGTGGGTTCTCTGGATCCCGACAAACTGGTTCCGGTGATTGAAAAAACCGATCGGACAGGCGCATCGGGCCGTCTGGTGTTCGACCAGACCCATGATATCACCTGGGGACCGGGATATGTCACGGCTGTGGGCACCCAGTGGCAGAACGGTAAAAACATGTGTGTATGGCCGCTTAACTGGAATAGCATCACCTATGAAGGAGCGGTACCCTACCAATTGCCGCCATGGGTAGTATCCCATTACAAGAAGTAATGGCGGGAACCTTTCAGGGTTGCGGGTCGCAACCCTGATCCGCAACCCGAACCTGAAACCATGGTAGGCATATGATCCAGAATATCATCATCAACGGCCTTATCAACGGGAGCATATACGCTTTGCTGGCCATCGGGTTTTCCCTGGTCTTCGGCGTGGCCCGCATTGTCAATATCGCCCATACGGCCTTCTATATGCTGGCGGCCTATTTTATCTATGTGGGCTGCCACCACCTGGGGATGTCCCCCTATGTGGCCATGCCCCTTTCCATTATTGCCGTGGGCCTGTTGGGTGTGCTCTCCTATAAATTATTCATCAATCCCATCAGGGAACATGAAGCCGCGGTCCTGATCGCCACCATTGCCCTGGCCATGGTCATCCAGGAGGCGCTTCTCATCAGTTTCGGAGGCCATTACCTGGGTGTTCCGCCCCTGGTCTCGGGATATGCCACCATCGTCGGCGTGAAAGTGACCTATCAACACCTCCTGGCCCTGGGGGTGGCCATTCTGGCCCTCATTGGGACCTGGACACTGCTCATGAAAACCCGCCTGGGCCTGGCGCTTCGGGCCACGGCTCAGGACCGGGAAGTAGCCAACCTCATGGGAATGAACGAGGCCCGGGTGGCCATGCTGACCATGGGGATCTCGGTCATGCTGGCGGCCCTGGGCGGCGCCATCGTGGTTCCCCTTTTCGTGCTGGACCCGCACATGTGGATGCACCCCCTGATCATGATGCTGGCCATCGTGGTCCTGGGAGGTCTCGGGAGCATCAAGGGAAGTTTTGTGGGGGCCTACATCCTGGCCTTTGCAGAGGTCCTGGTGGTCTTTCTGATCCCCATGGGGGCCTACTTGAAAGGGTCTGTAGCGCTGTCCATTATGATTCTGGTGCTCCTCATCAGGCCTGAGGGCCTGTTCGGAGTGGCCTTTGAGGAGGAGCGGTAGCATGGGCCTGATTGGTTTCTATTTTAGAAAGGTGTACACCCTTTTTAAAGGAGAAGTCCTGGTCCTGCCAAGCCGAACGGCAGTCCTGATCTTCACCATAAGCCTGCTGATACTGCCCCTGTTCACCCAGGATTCCTATCTGCTCCGTATCCTCATCCTCACCAATATTTTTGCCATCCTGGCCGCCAGCTGGGATCTGTTGTCGGGCTTCACGGGCCAGATGAATTTCGGGCATGCCCTTTTCTTCGGTGTGGCCGCCTACTGCACCGGCATTCTCAATCTTCGCCTGGGACTGCCTCCCTGGCTCAGCATCCCCGTAGGGGCGCTGGGGGCGGTTCTGGCTGGACTCATCGTGGGCATTCCCTGCCTGCGGCTCAGGGGCACCTATCTGGCGCTGACCACCCTCGCTTTTCCCATTATCCTTCTGGGGGTGGTTTTTGCCATACCCGATGTGACCGGAGGCGAACTGGGCATATCGGGCATCAGCCGGCTCACCTCATCCCGACTGGGAGATTATTATGTCACCAGCATTCTCATGCTGGTCCTGGGATTTGTCATGTGGAAGATTACCGATTCCAAGAAAGGCATCATTCTGCACGCAATCCGGGAAGATGAGGTGGCGGTGAGGGCATCGGGCATCAATACCACCCGGTACAAACTTCTTGCCTTTTGCCTCAGCGGCTTTTTTGCCGGGATCGCGGGAGGACTCTACGCCCATATCATGAGGACTGCCGGCCCCTCCACCCTCGAAGTGGCCCTCTCTTTCCAGATCGTGATCTGGGCCGTTTTCGGGGGGATGGTATCCATCTATGGACCGGTGGCCGGCGTTTTCATCCTTTTCCCACTGCTGGAATTTCTGCGCATCATGCCCAAGACGCGCATGATGGTTTTCGCCTTTATCGTACTGATGACATTGTTGTACATGCCGCAAGGGCTCATACCCTGGATTCGTGAAAAAATTGAGAAGGAGTGCCCCAGGTGCAAAATCCGAAACGTGGCGGCCCGGAAAACCTGCCGTATCTGCACCGCTGAACTGGATTGAGGAATCATTAAGGAGAAGATACCGATGGATGCCAAGGAAGCTTATGCCGCAAAACCCTGGCTCGCCCATTATCCCGAAGGGGTGGCCGAAGGGGTTGAAGTTCCGGATATATCCGTGTCCCAGGCCTTTGATAAAATGGCGGATCAATACGCGGGCAAAAACGCCTTGATTTTTTACGGCAAAAAAATCACCTACCGGAAACTCAAAGAACTCACGGATCGTTTTGCGGCGGCATTGTCGGCCCTGGGAGTGACCAAAGGGGATACGGTGGCCATGTATCTTTTAAACTGCCCCCAGTACGTGATCGCCTATTTCGGAGCACTGAAAGCGGGCGCCAAGATCACCCCCATCAGTCCCGTCTATACCAGCATGGAAGTGAAGCATCAAATCCAGGACAGTGAGGCCAAGGTCGTCGTCTGTGAAGAGATCCTCTATGACAACGTGGAACGGACGGGGGTTGCGCTGGACCATGTGATCCTGACCGATATCGCCGACTATCTCCCGCCGCTAAAAAAACTCTTCGGGAAAAACGCCTTGAGCAAGGCCTACAGCGGCATGGCGGCGCCCACCTCCGATCAAATTGAAAAAGCCGGTCTTCTCCGGTTTCAGGATCTCCTCAAGAAGTACCCAGGCCCCCCGCCCCGGGTGGACATTCACCCAAAAGAAGATCTAGCGGCCCTCCCCTATACCGGGGGCACCACCGGGCTGCCCAAGGCAGCCATGATCACCCATCACAACATGATTGCCCTGCAACAGCAGGTCAGCGCCTTCTGGCCCATGTTCGAGGAGGGAAATGAAGTGGTCATGGGCTTCCTGCCCTTCTTCCATATCTACGGCCAGGTGGTGGTCATGTTCAACAGCCTGGTGCAGGGGCTTACGGTGGTCCTTTTCACAACACCGGATATTGATGATATTCTGTCTGCCATGGATCGTTATCAGGCGTCTGCCTTTTTCGGCGTTCCCACCCTTTTCGAGTACCTGAAGGAGTATGAAAAAACCGACCGCGTCAATTGGAAACGGCTCAAGATGATCGCCTGCGGCGCGGACACCCTTCACGAATCCACCATCAAACAATGGGAGCGAAGGACCGGCGCTGAAATCATGGAGGGGTACGGCATGACGGAGACCACGGCGGTGAGCCACTCCACCCCCTACCACAGACCCAAATCCGGCTCCTTCGGGGTTCCCCTGCCCGACGTGGATGCCGCCATCGTGGATGTGGACGGCGATCAATGCGTGCCGGTGGGAGAAGACGGCGAATTGATCCTCAGCGGTCCCAATATCATGCAGGGATACTGGCGCCGTCCCGATGGAACTGCCGAGGCCATGATGGATATGGACGGAAAGCGCTGGCTCAGGACCGGGGACCTGGTGAGGATGGACGAAGAGGGGTATTTTCACTTCTTCGACCGAAAACGGGATCTGATAAAGTATAAAGGGTATTCGGTTTTTGCCAGGCACGTGGAGGAGGTTCTCTACGAGCACCCCAAAATCAAGGCAGCCGGCGTGGTGGGGGTTCCCGACCCCAAGGTGGGACAGTTGATCAAGGCCTATGTGGTGCTTCAGAGCGATGCCCGGGGAAAGATTTCGGAAGAGGAGATCACCGAATTCTGCCGGGAAAACCTGGCCCACTACAAGGTTCCCCGCATCATCGAATTCCGGGGGGAGCTGCCCAAGACCGACGTGGGGAAAGTATCCCGGAGGGAACTGCGGGAAGAGATGGAGGAGCAATAATATGGGCCTCCCTTTTCTGGAGATAACGGACCTCAACAAAGGCTTCGGGGGTTTGAGGGCCGTCAATGAAGTGGGTTTCACCATGGAGCGGGATGAAGTCCTGGGTCTCATCGGCCCCAACGGCGCCGGCAAGACCACCCTGTTGAGGCTGATCACCGGCATCCTGAAATCCGATACGGGTGAAATCCGTTTCAAGGGCAAGAACATCGTGGGTCTTAAAACCTGGGACATCGTTAACATGGGCATCGCATGTACGTTTCAGAACATGCGGCCCTTCCGGCGACTGCCCATTATCGCCAACGTGATGGTTTCGTGCCTTTCCCCCCGGGCCATGAAGCGCGGGGAGTGGGTCAAACGGGTGGAGGCCAAGGCCATGGACGCACTGGAATTCGCGGGCATTTCCGATATGGCCCTGGAGAAAGCTTCAACACTCTCCCAGGGAGACCTCAAACGGCTGGAGGTCGCCCGGGCCGTGGCCACGGAGCCGGAGCTGCTTCTGCTGGATGAACCTTTCGGGGGCCTGAGCCCCGCGGAAACCGATCTCATGGCCAAATCCATCCGCAGGCTTCACAAGGGCGGGCGTTTTGGCAGGCTTCACAGTGAGGGCCCGGCCATGATCATTGTGGAACACAAACTGCAACAGCTCATGAAGATCGTGGATCGAATCATCGTGCTTAATTTTGGAACCATCATTGCGATTGGAACCCCTCAGGAAGTGGTTGAGCAGCCGGAAGTGATCCAGGCCTATCTGGGTAAAGGAGGCAAGATTGCTGCTTGAAATTGCCCATTTGACGGTTTGCTATGACAGGGCCATGCTCCTAAACGACATCAGCATGGCGGTGGATACCGGGGAGCTGGTCAGCCTGGTGGGGCCCAACGGGGCGGGAAAATCCACACTGCTCCGGGCCATTACGGGGCTGGTGGTCTGGGAGCGAGAACTCACACGGAGGTCCGCGGGCGAGGCCATCACCATGGAGGGGACCGTGACCTTTAGCGGGGAACGGATTGATCAGGTGCCCGCCCACGAGATCGTTAAAAAAGGGCTTGTCCACTGCCCGGAAAGGCGACGGCCCTTTCGCGAAATGACGGTCCTGGAAAACCTCCAGGCAGGGGCCTATTTGCTTCGAGACCGAAAGAAGCTCCACGAAAACCTCAACCAGATCTATACTCTCTTTCCCATTCTGGAGAAAAGAACCCGGCAGATATCCGGTACCATGTCCGGCGGAGAACAGCAGATGCTGGCCATCGGAAGGGCTTTGATGTCCGAACCTAAACTCCTCTGCATTGACGAACCTTCCACGGGCCTTGCGCCCATAAGCAGGGCGGAGGTGTTTGAAAAGATCGGGGAAATTTCAAGCCTGGGCATCACCGTGCTGCTGGTGGAGCAGGAAGTGGGAACGGTCTTCACCATGACCGTCCGCAACTACGTCCTTTCATCGGGCAAGATTATCGCACAGGGAACCGGGGATGAGCTGTTACAGGACGAAGTCATCCGCAAAACCTATCTGGGTCTGTGAGAAGAATTCCCGACCCTGCCGGAACACCACAATCGAGCCATAAGATGGCCGCGGTCAGGGAGGACAGGGGAGAGAATAATTTTATGACAGATGTTTCAACCCACCAGGGTGTAGCCAGATGGGTGCAAAATCGTTCCCCATTTGGCCTGTTCACCACCGACTCCCGGCTCGTTGTCACGGAATGGAATCGCTGGCTCGAGTACCACAGCGGACAGACTCGTCAGGAGGTCATCGGGAACAGCCTGTTGGATCTCTATCCGGATCTGGTGACCCGACAGATGGATCGCTATTTTGATGAGGCACTTGAGGGCCGCCAAATAGTTCTTTCACAAGCCCTTCACGGGTATTTGCTCCCCATTAAACGCGTTGGTAAACAGAACTCTTATACAATCATTCCCCAGAGCTCCATCATTTCTCCTCGCATTTTAGACGGTAGAATCTCCGGAGTCATCGGATACCTCGAAGATGTGAGCAAGCGGATCAAGCGGGAGAAAGAGCTCATTGATCGGGTCACCGAACGCAGGCAGGCCGAAGCAGTTTTGAAAGACCGGGAGCAGGAACTGAGGCGTAAAACAAAGCGTCTTGAGGAAGTCAATACTGCGCTGAATGTCTTGCTAAAAAAGAGAGAAAGGGATAAATTTATTATTGAAGAAAAGGTCTTGTTCAATGTCAAAGAACTCATTGAACCGTTGATAAAAAACTTGAAAAACAGCGGTTTGGATGAAAGTCAAACCGGTTACGTGGATACCCTGGGAACTTTTTTGGCAGATATTGTATCCCCCTTTTCTCAAACCCTTCATACCAGATTCCTCGGCTTGACCCTCTCTGAAATCCGGGTGGCAAATCTTATTAAAGAGGGCAGGACCACAAAGGAAATCGCCGGTCTGTTGAATTCAACCCCAAGGGCGATTGCGTTTCACCGCCAGAACATCAGGAAAAAGCTTGGCCTCAGCGACCGCAAAACAAACCTCGGCTCTCATCTTCTGTCTCTTTTGGAATAACAGTTTAAACCTGTTCTTTAACTGTCTACTTTTGGCATTGACAACCCTATCTGCTTAACCTAATATTCTCACCTGTTTCAATAAAGATCGTCCCTGTATCACATCAATACGATTTGATATTCCAGCGAATTTGAATAAACCTCGAAATATAGGTCGGGCCTATCGGTAAGGTTCTCGCAATGGAAGAGGATTTAACGATCTGATGCATGCATTTTTTTGGGGAACCCCGTGGAATCAGATACCTTTGGCGAAGAAGCAAATGAAATGATGGCAAAAAAACCAATCTACGAAGAATTAGAACAAGGGGTCAAGGAATTAGAAAATGGAACCTTTGGCCGCAAACAGGCAGAGAAACAATCGCAGTTAGAACATTCCCGTCTGATGGGCATTTTGGAATCAATCCCGGACGGTGTGTATATTGTTGATCAGCATTTCAATATCGAATACATCAATCCTGTTATCGAGAGAGATTTCGGTAAAATCCAGGGGCGTAAATGCTATCAGTATCTCCACAATAGGACAGCATCATGCCCATGGTGCAAAAATGAGGAAGTCTTTGCCGGAAGATCTGTTAGCTGGGAGTGGTATTCAATCAAGAACGATAGACATTATGATCTTTTTGACACACCTTTTGAGAATTCCGATGGAACCATTTCTAAATTGGAGATTTTTCATGATATCACGGAAAGGAAAAAAGCGGAGAAGGCTCTTCAAGAGAGTGAGCAGAGATACCGAGCCATCCTTCAAAGCATCGAGGAAGGATACTACGAGGTTGATATCGCGGGAAATTTTACATTCTTCAATGATTCATTCTGTAAAATCTTTGGACTTACTGACGATAAACTGGTGGGAAGGAATTTTCGGGAATTCACCGATCAAGAGACCAACAAAAAAGGCTATCAGATCTTTAACAAAGTATATACTACTGGGCACCCTAACAAAGGCTTTCACTGGACGATTACAAGAGAGGATGGCACAAAAAAATCTGTAGAAGCTTCCGTATCACTAAGAAGGGATGCAGAAGGAGAGCCAATAGGGTTTAGGGGTGTTGTTAGGGACATTTCCGAGAAACAGAGACTTGAAGCCCAACTCCAACAAACCCAGAAGATGGAGGCCATTGCCACATTGGCTGGCGGTGTTGCCCATGAATTCAACAATGCCCTGATGGGGATTATGGGAAACATTGAGCTGCTTAAAATGGATTTACCTGAAGATGAAGGGAGAGATAGATATTTTGGGGCAATGAAGGGTTCCAGTCATCGAATGTCCCATTTGACCGACCAGTTATTGGCCTATGCACAGGGAGGGAAATATCAACCAAGAGACCTGAAGTTGGATGATTTTGTGATACAAACACTGCCAATCCTGCAACATAACATCAGCCCTGAGGTCAGTGTGGAAACGCATTTTCCGAAAATGTCGTATATTAACGCCGACCATACTCAGATGCAGATGGTCCTGTCTGCCATATTGGCCAATTCAAATGAGGCTATAGAAGATGTAGGCCTTATCAAGATAACTGCCGAAAACAAAGATCCTGATGAGCATTTCACAAAGCAGTATCCCGGTTTTAAGCCCGGTTCCTATGTTTGTATTACGATCGAAGATGATGGTAAGGGGATGGATGAGGAGACAAGAGAGGGGATATTTGAACCCTTTTTCACCACCAAGTTTCAAGGCCGCGGTATGGGCATGGCCGCTGTGTATGGTATTGTTAAGAATCATGGTGGCTGGATCTATGTGGACTCTGAATTGGGGAAAGGGACTGCGGTCCGTATCTATCTTCCTGCCATAAGCGCAGAGACCAAACAGGAAGCAAAGACAGTTAAACAACCGGCGGTCAAACTGGCCATGGGCGAAGGGACCATCCTGGTTATTGAGAATGAAGCGGTTCTGGTGAAGATGTTCAGGGAGATATTGGAGATGCTTGGTTATCGTGTGCTTCAGACGAGGACAGGGAAAGAGGCTGTTGAACTTGCCAAGACCTTTGATGGCACGATTGACCTCGCACTCCTGGACATAAAACTGCCTGATATGGAAGGCGGCAGGGTTTACCCTCTTATCATGGAAGCAAGACCTGATCTGAAAGTGATCGTGTGCAGTGGCTACAGCATACATGGCCCTGCCCAGGATATCCTTGATGCCGGCGCCGAAGGATTCATCCAGAAACCGTTTTCCATTGCACCTTTTGCTGAGAAATTGAAGGAAGTATTGGAAGGGAAATAGGTGATGAAATCAGCGTGGTCTCTTTGTTAGCTGAGGTGAGGTTTGCCTATATTTATGTTGCGTCAAGCAATTTTAATCCCACAGAACAATACCTCTGGCAGCCTTCCGTTGTGGGAGAGTAAGTCCTGGGCTCACTAAAAGGATCAAGCCCTCCTTAATCCCGCTCTCCCGAAGGCATTCCATCACCTGGGGGTAATATTGATAAAAGCCCGCCGGGACGGCACCTCAAACCACAACTCTTTTCGATAGCTTTTCATGACAATATGACTTCCCTTTCATTGCACCGATCGTTTTTCAAGAAATAAACAGGTCCTTAGTGGAAAAATTCGGGTCACTGGTCAGGTTGACCCCGAGCCGCCGTAGACCCGCCTCGTCTCCAGGTGTGGGCATGTGCGTCATATGGACTTCGCACCCCCTAAGTTCATTGAGCTTTTCCATGGCGATCTGGGCCGCGGGGTTTGTGGCGGCGCTGATGCTGAGGGCAATTAGGGTTTCCAGAAGGTCCAGGCTGAGCGTCTTTTCGTTGAGAACCTCCATCTTGAGATTCCTCACCGATTCAATAATAAAGGGGGGCAGCAGTTTGATTTTTTCCGGAATTCCCGTCAGGTGTTTGGCGGCATGAAGAATTAGACTTGACGCCGCGTGAAGGCGGGGCGAATTGCTTCCGGTGACAATGGTGCCGTCCTTGAGGGCGATGGCCGCCCCGCAATAGATTCCCTCGCTGCCCTTGTCTCTTTTTTGGGCATCCAGGGACGCCTCCCGTGCCGGCTCGACCACATTCCGGTAATTAAGCTCAAGACCGAAATCCTTGATGAGAAGTTCCACCCTCTGGACTGTTCCCAAACCCGTCAATCCCATGGCATATTCACATCGATACCGAAAATAGCGCCGAATGGTTTCCTGTTTGGCGGCCTCCTCCGTAATACCTTCGTCCGTTATGGCAAATCCGGCCCGATTGACACCCATATCAGTGGGGGATTGATAGAAGGATTCTCCTCCCCCGATCTTCTTCAGGATTCTCTTGAGAACGGGAAACACTTCCACGTCACGATTGTAGTTGACCGACTTCTGATCGTAGGCCTCCAGATGAAAGGGATCGATCAAATTGAAATCCCCGATATCCGCTGTGGCCGCTTCATAGGCCACATTGACGGGGTGCCGCAGGGGTAGATTCCAGATGGGAAATGTCTCGAATTTGGCATATCCCGCCTGAATCCCCCGTTTATGCTCATGGTACACCTGGGAGAGGCAGGTGGCCAATTTACCACTGCCGGGACCGGGGCCCGTAACCACCACCAGTGGCTTTTCCGTTTCAATATATTCGTTGGCCCCGTAACCCTCATCGCTGACGATGAGGTCAACATCCGTGGGATACCCTTTGGTAAACTGGTGGGTATAGACCTTTATTTTTCTCCTCTCCAGCTTGCTTTTAAACTGCTGCGCAGAAGGCTGGTTCTCAAAACGGGTGATGATCACACCCAGAACAGTAATCCCCCATTCCCGCAGATCATCAATCAACTTCAGCGCATCCGAGTCGTAGGTAATACCAAAATCCGCCCGCATTTTTTTTCTTTCAATATCACCCGCATAGATGCAGAGCAAAATATCGGCCTTGTCTTTTAACTCCTGAAGGAGGCGCATCTTGATGTTGGGGTCATACCCCGGCAGAACCCTGGAAGCATGATAGTCCCACAAAAGCTTACCGCCGAATTCAAGGTAGAGTTTGTCGTCGAACCGCTTCACCCGGTCCAAAATTTCCGATGTCTGCTCTTTCATATACTTCTCGTTGTCAAATGCAATGCCTGACGTCATGCGCCCTCCTGCTCCGGCCTTTGAATTCAAATTTTTTGGCCAACATGAACCCGTTAAACACGATCTCGGATCCATAATCAGCTAATCCCGTGTAGGACCACCTACACCAAGAACGGATCGGGGTCAAGCCCGCTTTTTTCCGCTTTTGCAATAATGACGGTAAAACGCCATTTTCTTTGCATTTCTTGAGTTGCAAGTCACTAATACCCACCGGGGTACAGGGGTTGGGTGACGTTTCCGAGGAATGTTTCCCGGGCCGGGTGCCGGTTGGAAAGAAACTGATAGATGCCGATCTTTACCGCGTCAAGGGCCAGCAACCATATGAGGTTATAGACCCAGACCAGCCCGATCAGCTGCCAGGAAATGGCCGGCACCAGATCGAACCAGCCGTACCGGCACAGCAGGCTCGCAAAGATCTGGGTGCCGAGGATGGCCGCCATTAGAATCCCCGAAGGCAAAGGCGGTTTCAGGAAGAATCCGGATGATCGGGCCACCAGCAGCATCAGATGCCCGCCCACGACCAACTGCAGAAACATGGCGGTCTGCAGATGACCCTGATTGAAGTGAGGCAGCCAGGAAGGCAGGTCCGCGGCACCCGCATGGAGAAACTGCCAGCCCACATAGAGCAATCCACTGGACTGAATCACCGACAGCAGCCCCAGGATCAGTGAGACACTCAAAATCCGGCCCATATCCCATCGGACCGGTGTTCGGCTGATTTTGGCGTTGTCGTAGGCGATGGTCATAATGGGGATATCGTCCAGCAGGGCCAGAATGACGATCATCACCGGGGTCAGCGGGCGAAAGTTATGAAAAAGGGTCATGGCGATGACCACGAAAAACATGATGTCGATGGTCATGGCGATGCGGTAGGTGGTGTAGCTCGTCATTCGCTCAAAAATCTGTCGCGCCGACTCCACCGCCTTGATGATCACCGAAAGTCCCGGGTCCGTCAGGATAAGGGCCGCAGCCGCCTGGGCCGCGTCAGTGGCACCCGAAACCGCAATACCCACATCCGCCTGCTTCAAAGCCGGTGCATCGTTGACGCCGTCACCGGTCATGGCAACGATATGGCCGCGGTCCTGGAGCGCTTTGACAATGGCGTACTTATGTTCCGGGAAAACCTCTGCAAAACCATCTGTATCCCTGATCTGTTCAACCTGGTTCGGGGTCAAATGATCCGGATCATCGCCCTTGCCCACCAGCTCCCGAGCCGGCCGGATGTTACGGCCCATGCCCAGTTGTCCGGAAATTTCGCGAGCGATGGCCACGTTATCGCCCGTCACCATCTTGACCTCCAGACCGTGTTCATAGGCCTGCCCAATGGTTTCCCTGGAGTCGTCCCGCGGTGGATCGTAGAGGGGCAGAATGCCTAAGAATCGCCAGATTTTCCCATCACTGGAATCGGCCACTCCCAGGGTTCGGAACCCCCTTGCTGCGAGCGCATTGACTTCATCGGTAGCGCGCGTTTCATCATTTTCAGTGAGGTCACAGAGTGTCTGGATGATTTGGGGCGCCCCCTTGGTGTAATACCGGGCCACTCCGTCCGGACCCACGGCGGTTCCCTGGGTGCGCTTGCCGATGGGATCAAAGGGGACGAAGTCCGTCTGTTGGTAGGTATCGAATAATTTGCGGTCTTTAAGGCCTTGGATCACTGCCAAGTCCATTGCGTCCCGGTTCTCCTCTTTTGAGGCGAGGCTTCCGGCAAGGATGAGCGAGGGGTTGTCGGCGGCCGCGAACAGTACCGGATCTCCTAGGGTCAACTGATTCTTGGTAAGGGTTCCGGTTTTGTCGGTGCAAAGGATATCGACGCCAGCCATCTCCTCGATGGACTCCAATTTGGAGACGATGGCTTTCTTTTTGGACAGGGCCAGGGCTCCCAGAGCCATGGTAATGGACAGAACCGCGGGCATTGCCACCGGGATGGACGCGATCACCAGGATGAGCACGAAGCGGAGCACGTCCAGGAAGGGTTGCCGTTGGTAGAGCTCGACGGCAACCAGATAGACCGCCAGGGCCAATGCGGTGACAATCAGCAGGTTGCCGATACGCAGGACCGCCTGTTGAAAGTGGGATCGGGCGCCAGCTGCCGCCACCAGTTTGGCGGTGCGGCCGAAAAACGTGTTGGCGCCGGTTGCGGTGACCACGGCCACCATCTCTCCCTGCTTGGCCACGGAGCCCGAATAGGCAATGTCCCCGGGCTTTTTGTTCACCGGAAGGGATTCTCCGGTGAGGGCGGCCTGATCGATGCTGATGTAATCGCCATCCATGAGCTTGCAGTCCGCCGGAATGATATCGCCCAGGCGCAGCCGGATCACATCCCCCGTAACCAGATCGGCGGCGTTGATCTCCTGCCATTGGCGGTCACGAATAACCCTCGCCTTGAGCGCCAATTGACCTTTCAGGGCCGCCAGGGCATTGGCGGCCTTATTTTCCTGCCAGAAACCGATGAGACCATTGAAAATCAGCATGGCCGCAATGATGAAGAAATCCTTTTGATCTCCGGTAACCAGAGAAAGGATCGCCGCGATTTCGATCATCCAGGGAATGGGTCCCCAGAAATAGCCCAGGAATTTCAGCAGCGGATTGGATTTCTTTTCCTCAAGGGCATTGGGCCCTGTCTCAGCGAGACGGCGCGCCGCTTCATGGGAAGACAAGCCCTCGCGGGTCGTTCCCAGCACTTCAAGGATCTGGTCGGCGGGGAGTTGTTTTGACTCATCGTCTGATAGGTAAGGTTTTGAATCCATCGGGGTCCTCATCGTTATGGTTTGAAATGAGCCCGGTCTGACTGAACCTTTTTATGCTGTTTTTTAATCTACCGATTTCCTCGAAAAACGCAAGTTCGAAGTGAAGCAAGATAAAAAATGGGGCATGGGAGATGTAAATGTATCACAGTCCCGAAAAGAATGTTAGAATATTGCTTTGGGAAAAAATGATATGTGGGGTAAACTACGCAACCCACGTTCAATGAAAGGATGGATATGGAATGTAAGCCCATAGGGATTATTCACTCCCCATTCACCAAGCCGCAGGGTATGCCGATTCAGCCTGCGGGTGCTAAAGGTATCAGGGGGACAATTGAAATATTTGAGCCGTTCCGGCAAGGCCTGAAGGATCTGGATGGCTTTTCACATATTATTCTTCTTTACCAATTTCACCGCAGCCGGGGGTTTGACCTCGAAGTCGTTCCTTTCCTCGATTCGGAGCGTCGCGGGGTTTTCGCGACCCGTGCTCCCAAGCGTCCGAACCCTATCGGGTTGTCGGTGGTTCGTCTCCGCGGAGTTGCAGACGGTGTTTTAACCATTGAGAACGTGGACGTTCTGGACGGCACACCGCTGCTTGATTTGAAACCCTACATCCCGGAATTCGATGCTCAGACCGATGTCAGGACCGGATGGCTTGAGCAAACGAAAAGGAACGTCTCCCACAAAAAGTCCGATGACCGATTCAAGTGAAAAACCGGAAATCACCGGGACAGGGGGACGTTCTCGCAACCGTTATACGAGATTTAAGAGAGAAACTACGTGAAAGAAAAAATGAGTAGATGGGGCGTTGGTCCTACCTTCACTTTTTTGTCAATCAGCTATGGGATAATAATATTGGCAATCAGTCGTTATTTTCATCCTGCTTTCCAGATTCCTTTCGTACCATATTGGCTATTGTGGATTTTAGGAATGGCACTGATATTAATTGGGGTGCCCTTTTTCATTATTTCCATAAAAACCGTTATGAAGGCATACAATGCTGATGCGCTTGTCACGCAAGGTGTTTTCAGATGTTGCCGTCATCCCTTATATAGCTCATGGGCGACTTTCATTGTGCCGGGGATAGTCCTCTTGGCCAACAGTTGGATAGGACTGACTGCACCACTGTTTATGTACTTTTTATTGCGTAAATTGGTAACGAAGGAAGAAATATATTTAGAACATGTATTCGGTTCCGAATATCTTAAGTACAAAAAAGAGGTTCCATGTATTTTACCGGTTGGTTGCCTAAAACAAACGTATAACGAGGCTAATCCAGCCGACGCAGAAAAACCGCGCGGCTGATTAGCGTCGTTATGGCGGAGGTTGGGGAAAAGTTGTCATGGAAGTTAGAATGGTAGATAGCGAATAATAAGAAGGAGACAACAAAATGAACACAGAATTATTAGCACCTTGCGGTCTATATTGTGGCGTTTGCGGCGTTTATATGGCAAGTCGCGACGACAATCAAAAACTAAAAGAAAAATTAGCCAATGCTTATGGTGTTACCCCCGAACAAATTGCCTGCAAGGGCTGTTTGTCGGACGAAAGGTTTGTGTACTGTGAGACATGTGGCATACGAACATGTGTCATGGAAAAAAATTATGAAGGATGCCACCAATGTCAAGAATTTCCATGCAAATTGATTGATGATTTTCCTGTTCCTGTCGGTAAAAAAGTAATACTCCGCTCTGTTCCTGATAGAAAAAGGTTAGGTTCTGAAAAGTGGGTGAAAGAAGAGGAGAATCGTTACAGATGCCCTCATTGTAATGACCAGCTCTTTCGCGGTGCCAAACGTTGTGGGAGTTGTAAGGAGTTAGTCGAGATAGATTAAAATAAAGGATTAAAAATGGCCATAGTCATTCCGCCGGAAGGCTGGAAGCCAACGAATTTTGGCAGGGTGTAGTTTTTAACGATTTCTTAATCTTTGGGCTTCATCGGCATTTACCCGCCGCCGGGGAACTCGCTGTTAGAATTCTCAATTGATCAAGTGAACAGAACAAATCATATTCCATAACGCTTTTAAATTAGAGGATGATATGGCGTCTTCAATAAAATTATTGAGTAAAATAATTATTATAGTTGGGATGTTCTTTTGTTTTGGATCCTATGCAACGGCAGAATGTATAGGCGTTGTTACTGCAGGAGGCGGGCAAGGTTTTTGGGGTGATGTGATAAAGGGAGCGAATCAAGCAGGCAGGGAACTGGGTATTGAGATACATGCCAGGGGAGCCGTCGATGAAGCCAATGTAGAAGGACAACGTTACATTATTGAATCAACGATGAAATTTGGATGTAAAGGTTTGGTTCTTGCTCCAAATTCTAAAGACCGAAAAAAAGATGTCGCGCAGTTAAAGGCCCAAGGAATCCCAACTGTATTCATTGATCGTGACATTGGCGGTGACAGAATAAGCATCATTAAAACTGAAAATTTTTCTGCCGGAGAAAAGGCCGGTATCGAAATGGCAAAAGCCCTTGGTGGTAAAGGGAAAATAGCCCTCCTTCGATTTAATGAGGATGTGGTCTCTACCACTGCCAGAGAAAATGGTTTTATCAAAGGGGCAACCAGTGGAGGTCTTGAAATCATAGTAGATCAATATATTGGAACAATGGTTGGAGAAGCAAGATCGGAAGCGTATCGAATACTAAAGGGCTCGAAGAGGATAGATGGAATATTTACCCCAAATGAATCAACAAGTCTTGGTGTTATAAAGGCTCTTGAGCGTCTTAATAAAGCAGGAAAGGTGGTCCATATAGGCTTTGATGCACATAAAATAATGATTGAATCATTAAAATCTCATCATATTTATGGTTTTATTGTGCAACGTCCTTTTCAGATGGGGTATCAGGGGGTACACACCGTATATCGTGCAATGCGTGGAAAAGATATAAAACAAAAAGTCAATACAGATGTTGTTTTTATAAACAGAGAAAATATAAACCATACAGAGATTAGAAAAATGCTGGGGTTGCAAGATTGAGACGAGATAGAAGTCCCCTTTATCATGATTCGGGAGACACAGCACGGGTGTAATCAAAAGTGTTAGCTGCCAAAAGGCCTCTTAGTTCATGTTGTCCCA
>CAZPQA010000022.1:22561-38370 GCA_964588535.1 uncultured Desulfobacteraceae bacterium | reverse complement strand
GAGATAATTCACATGGCACAGTCATTTGTGGGAAAGGTCTTGTCCAATTGGCTCATCATGCCGCCAATGGAACTGGTTCTTTCCACAAGGTAGACGTAATATCCGGAATTGGCCATATCCAGTGCGGCCTGCATGCCGGTAATGCCACCGCCCACAACCAGGACGGAACCGAGTTTTTCTGTCGACATAAACTACTCCTGCGTTATAAAAAATGAGGTGACGTTATCCATGGCCACCTGGTTTTTTTCAAGACCCAAAGACTTTTCATCAACACCCATGCACAACCCCAGCAACTGGGCGTAGAGTATGGAGGGCAGGGCGCTGCCGGCTGTGCCATTGCCTGCCATCATGCTCTGAACCTGGTCAAACTGAAGCTGGCAATAGGGGCAGGCAGTGCACAGAAAGTCCGCCCCTGATTCGCGGCCGCTGTCCAGTTTCTTTTGGGTCAGATCCATGGAAACGCGGTCGTTTACACCCATCAAGGGTGCGCCGCAGCAATTGAGTTTTTCGCTCCATTCCACACTTTCGGCCCCCGTCACTTTTACCAGTTCGTCAAAAAGGGTCGGCGCCACCGGGTCATCGAACTGGGTCACCTTACTGGGACGTAAGGCATGACACCCATAATGGGTGGCGATTTTGAGATCTTCCATTTTTCTGGAGATCTTTTTTTTCAGATTGTCCAATCCCACATCGTGGTACAGAACCGAGAGCAGATGTTTGACCTCTACCTGCCCCTGATAAGACAGGTCTCTCGGTTTTAACAGATCGTTGATTTCCCGGCGCAGTGTCTCATTGCCCCCAAGGATGTGTTGGGCCTCTTTCAGCGTGCCGAAACAGCATTTACACAGGGCCATGATGTTGACACCGTCACGTTCAGCCAGGGCGAGGTTCCCGGCTGCGGAGAGAAGATAGGCTTTCCGGTCCACATTCCGCAACGGGTAACCACAACAGGTGAAATCGCGATAATCGATCAGACCCACACCCAGACGGGACATGACCGCACGGGAAGCGGTTTCATATTGTTCAAGTCGGGCCGGAATATTACAGCCCAGAAAAAAAGCGTATTTCATCAGTTTGCCTCAGTTCAAAGGTCTCGTTTTCTGAATTATGCGGCGGCCCCCTGCCGGGGAGCCTTGATCGCTATATTCTTCAACTGGTAAAGGATATCCGTTACCTCCACCAGCTGGGGGCAGTGCTCCTGGCACTGGTAACATGTTACACAATCCCAGATCATGCCGGCGCCACAGGCCATATCCGTGAGGCCAAGACCGAGGCTGCACATGATCTGGTGGGGCAGCAGTCCCAATGTTTCTTCGGGTTTTTCAGAGACAGCTACCACGGGACAAACGGTGGTGCAGTTCTGACAGGTAAAACAAGCTCTAAAAGTCTCAGCGTCGTAGGGTAACGCCGCTCTGGATTTCTCATCGCCGTTGAAGATCAATGAACCGGTCTCTGCTGCACTGGGCCACCCCTTCGCCACCTCACTTCTGGCCAGTTCAAGGGGCTTTGCATAACCCTCAGGCGTCAAACTGGGTTTATTCAACCCTCTTACAAAAGAAAAGCCGGAAAGCATCAGGGGTTCACCCATTGCATCGCTTTGAATGAGACCTTCTCTCACATTGAGCCAGAGGTCTCTCAGGTTGATACCCGAGGGGCACACCACGGTGCATCGATCACAATTGGTGCAGATATAGACGCCTTCCCGAAGGGCCTGTCGCTCGGACGGGGAAAGCGCTTTTCTCGCGGCCAGTTTTCGAATGGTTTGCAGTTTTTCCGATGGCAGAATGCAGTCGTTTCCAAGGGCATCGAATGCGGGGGATGAAGAACACCTGAGGCTGCACGTGCCGCAATGGGTACAGGCATCCAGTTCCAGCATCTGGCGTGTCAGGATATTGGCGGGGTGAGACCGCTCTTTATCCATGACCGCATTGGCCATGAGGCTTAAGGGCGTTGTGATAATATGAAACATTTTGCTGAAAGGCAGGTAGGCCAAGCCGATAAAGCAGGCCAGGATATGGATAATCCAGAAAAAGTACGTCGCCTCGGTATCCTCAAGAAATTGCGCCATGGGCCGCATCCCTTTTGAGAGATTGAAGCCTATAAACGCCCATTCCGGCACAGCATGGCAACTCTGGCAGCTCATTTCATGAAGTTCCCGACCCTGAGTCAACAGTTCCATTTCAAAGGGACCTGCCACCTTCGGAGAAACCACACCGAATTCCTCAACCCAGAAAGCTTCCAGTGCTTTCAACTCTTCGGCATCGTCCGTATCCGCGTACTCTTCCACCATGCGCTGAAACTCGCTGTGGCTTATGATCTTGGCCCCTTCGAGGAAAAAGCCGGTGACCATGATGACCGCCACGATCATGATGGCATAACGGTCCATGGCGTTGGAGTACAGGCGGGGAATTTTGAGGATACGCCGGCGATAAACGGCAATGGCCACGCCCGCAAAAACCATCAAACCGAACAGGTTCCTGAGAAAAAGATAGGGGTGCGCCGTGGACGCGTAGTCTTCGAAAAGGTTAGTGCTGACCCAGCTTTCAAAGGCATGAATAAAAAGCAGCAGCATAAACCCCACAAAAATGAGCATATGCATGACCCAGCGCAGGGTATCTTCCTTGAGGATTCGCCGTTGCAGGATGACATCCAGTATCAGGACCTTTATCAAATCCACAATCCGGCCGCTGAAAATGACGCTCAGTATGCCTTTTATAGCCTGTGAAATTCTTTGTCCCGTTGAATAGGGAAGATCCGGTCCGGTAATCTGTCGTGAAACCCAGGTGTAAAATTTATAGACAGATCCGACAGTAAAGATTAACAGAGACCCGTACAGCAGCAGATCAAAAAACATGAATCTATTCCTCACTTATATGATGGGCAAATCCGAATTGCACTCGGTCGGCCTTGTCAGTGTGCAAAAAGAGCCTGAGGCTGTTACCCCAAAACCCCTACCCCAGATGGGCTCGATCTATATAGATGCCGGGGTTTTGTCAAGAGAAAATTTTCACGAAATCCCCGTCAGACGCCATTTCAGCCCATTCTAATCCAGTCCAGAAAGGGGGAATCTGAACGTATATTCTCTGATTATATACCTAAAATACGGACAATTGCCAAGGGTAAACATGGGAGTTGAAAAAAAGATCGTCAATTGGTAGAAAGACGTCTGTCATCAAAAAATAAATTGGCAAAAACTTTTTTTCAAGGAGTTTTCGGTTTGGGCTGCAACATTACATTACAGGATGCGTACAAGGGTTACACTTTTGACCAGGATAAAATTGTAACACCCGAAGAGACCGTGGGGCGTTTCAAGAAAAAGCTTGAATCAGTGAGTCTGGATATCCTGGAGGAAACCGTACGAATCGACAACGGCAGACTGGACATCCCTGTCTATTTCAGTGTCTGCGGGCGCGATGCCCTGGAAACCATCGGTACCAAGAAGCAGATGGGAAAAGGCGGGACCCCCAGTCAGTCCGAGGCCAGCGCGGTCATGGAGCTGGCGGAGCGGTTCAGTTTTTTCAGTTTCTGGAAGAATCCCGAAAATTTCAGGGTGGATACCTACAGGAATGTGAAAAATGAGGCCCTTCCCTTCGAGGCTATCGCCAAGTCCGTTCACGACGATTCCGGTGAACTGGACAAGGCCCGGGAAATATTTGAAGACCTGCCACTCAAATGGACCGTTGGGTGCAATATGACAAAGAACCGGGAGTTCTTGATCCCTTTTGACTGGTTTTTTGCCATTAACGAATTCAACGGACCGTCGGCCGGAAACTGCGTTGAAGAAGCCATGAGCCAGGGGATCTGTGAGCTGGTGGAGCGGCATACGTCCTCCATTGTCAGCCGGGAGAAAATGAACGTACCGGCCATTGATCTGGATACGGTGACCGACGCCCTCACATGCGAATTGATTGGAAAATACCGAAATGCGGGCATAGAACTCTTTGCATCGGATTTTTCCCTCAACACGGGCATTCCGTCCGTGGGTGTCCTGGCCTATGACCCCACCACATTCCCTGAAAAGAGTGAAATTGTCTGGACCGCCGGTACCACGCCCGACCCCCAGAAATCCCTGAGCCGGGCGCTCACCGAGGTGGCCCAACTGGCCGGTGATTTTAATTCCGGTTCCAACTATGTGGCCAGCGGCCTTCCCAAATTCCAGGATCTTTCAGACGCTCATTTTATCATGAACCCGGACCGCACAGTTCCCATTTCCACCCTTCCCGACCTGGGGAACAACAACATCAGGACGGAAGTGGAAAACTGTATTGGAGCCCTGGATGTCATGGACATGGAACTGTTTGCCATTGATGTGATGCACCCCCATCTTCAAATTCCGGCCTTTTATTCCATTATTCCGGGGGCCCATTTCAGGGAGAGAGCCGTGGGCACCAGTGTGGGGATGTTTTGTGCCAAGCTTATTTCCGAGTCTGATAACATCCCATGGTGCATCAACCAACTGAACCGAATGGACCAGTTGCTGCCCGATAAATATTACATCAAGTTTTTTCTGGGCCTGGCCTATATTTCCCTGCAGAATCCCCAAAAGGCCATGGAATTTCTCCAGGATGCGCTGAAACTGGGTCCCAAACGGGAGGACGTGCCGAGCATTTATTCCTATATGGGGATTTGTTTGAGGGATATGGAACAGTACCGGGAAGCCATTTCGGTGCTCGAAAAAGGGGCTGAGATCGATGGCGAACGAACGGACATTCACAATCTCATGGGATTCTGCTATTTTAAACTAAAAGAGCACAAGAAGGCCATTGAGGCATTTCATAAGGTTTTAGAGCTGAACCCCGCGTCCGCCATTGATTACGCCAATATTGCATCTAATTACAGGGATATGGGGAACAAAGACATGGCCATCCGGTTTTACAAATTTGCCTTGGAACTGGATGATTCAATTGATTTTGCCAGAGATAATCTAAAAAGGCTGGAAGTTGAAACAGGTTGGAAAAAACCTGCGTGCGGATATTGAAACCCTTGGGGCTACCCTCAAAGGATTCAACATATTCCTGATGCCCCTGCTGGTGAGCATTGTGGGCATCTGTTTTGCTGTTTACAAACAGAGGAGATTGAGGAGAAAATGAACAAAAAGACGCTATTCATTTTACTGATTGTACTGGCGGTTCTGGCAGCCGTGGTAAGAAGTATCTTGGTCCGAAATGCTGAAGCTCCTGTGGGTACTGAGGCAATGGGGGTGCTGCTCTTTGAGGGGCTTCCGGTCAATGAGATTGCCGAAATTGTTATCGAGCGGCCCGGTGATTCGGTTGTGCTGGTGAAAAGTGAGACGGGCTGGGTAGTGGAAAATCGTTTTGGATATCCGGCGGATTTTTCGAAAATCACCGATCTCGTTCGGAAAATGAAACAGACCAAGGTGGGCCGTAAGTTTGCCGCCACGGAGGCGATTTCAAAACGCCTTTCCCTGATGCCTCCCACTCACAGGGAATCCGCTGAAACGGAGAAGGGCACGCGACTGCGAATGAAAGATAAAAACAACGCCGTTGTGGTGGATATTCTTCTAGGGAAAACCCGGAAAAGGGAAGAGAAAGGTATCCCCGACTCACAATTTTTGATGGCGGTTGGCGGTCAGGATATCTATCTGGTGGATCAGATTTTTTCATCCTTTGAGACAGCTGCCCCCCCATGGCTTAAAAAGAGCCCTGTTACCGTGGCCAAGGATGATATTCAAAAAATTGTTTGTACTGGTCCCGATGGAACCGTGCGTTATACCTTCGAGCGACCGGAGAGAGGGAAAGATTTTGTGTTGGTTAGCCCTCCCACAAAGCGGGCGATTAAACAGTCAGCATTAAACCAGCTTGCCGGTGCGTTGACCGGACTTGAGATCGAAGACGTGGCAGACCCGTCCAACCCCCCTGAATCCCTTGTAAAAGGGATTTCACCCCGCCTTGATTTCACCCTTTTTAACGGCATCACCTACCAGGTATATCCTGGTATCACGTGCTCACCGGGTATCCCCTGCTATTTGCGGATTCAGGTGGATTGCAAAGACGACGGTGCTTTGATTGCAAAAGCCAAGGGAATGAACGATCGCCTGGCGCCATGGTTTTTTGTTGTACCAGAGCGGCAGCATCAGGCTTTTGTTACCACCCTTGGTGAAATGCTGGAAAACAAAACTAAGAAATAGCACGCTGGAAATTTCAGATCCCTGACAACTGCACCCTGCACCCTAAAAAAAGTGGAGTTTTTACATGAACGAGATTCTCTCCCCTAATAAAGATTTTATCCGTCAGATCGTTGCTGACGATTTGGCTGAAAACAAGAACCAGGGCCGCGTTGTGACCCGTTTCCCCCCCGAACCCAACGGTTACCTGCATATCGGCCATGCCAAGAGTATATGCCTGAATTTCGGAATCGCCGATGAAAATGAAGGAGGCGTGTGCCATCTGAGGTTTGACGATACCAATCCCAGTAAAGAGGAGACGGAATACGTTGAATCCATCCAGCGCGACGTGCGGTGGTTGGGGTTCGACTGGGGCGAGCATCTTCATTATGCATCCGATTACTTTGAAAAGCTGTACCGGTATGCGATCCAGTTGATTAAAGACGGTAAGGCCTACGTGTGCAGCGTTCCGCCTGATAAAATCAGAGAATATCGCGGCACTCTGACGGAACCCGGAAAAGACAGCCCATACCGGGACCGGAGTGTGGAAGAGAATCTGGACCTTTTTGAACGGATGAAAGGGGGCGAATTTGAAGACGGCGCCCATGTGCTTCGGGCGAAAATTGACATGGCCTCCCCCAATATGAACATGCGGGACCCGGTCATCTATCGCATTTTGAAGCGACATCACCATCGCACGGGGGATGAATGGTGCATTTATCCCATGTACGATTTCACCCATTGTCTGTCCGATTCCCTGGAAGGGATCACCCACTCGCTCTGCACCCTTGAATTTGAAGACCACCGGCCCCTCTACGACTGGTTTCTGGATCAGTTGCCGGTAGACTGCCATCCCCAACAGATCGAATTTGCCCGCCTCAATATCAGCAACACCGTAATGAGCAAACGAAAACTGCTGCAACTGGTGCGGGACGGGTTTGTGGACGGGTGGGACGATCCCCGTATGCCCACCATTTCGGGGCTTCGCCGGAGGGGTTACACGCCCCGATCCATTCGGAATTTTTGCGAGCGTATCGGGTTGGCAAAGAAGGACAGCGAGGTGGAGATGGCGCTTTTGGAGCACTGCATACGGGAGGACCTCAATGATCGGGCGCCGCGGGTCATGGGCGTATTGCATCCCCTGAAAGTGATCATCGATAATTATCCGGAAAACCAGACAGAAGACCTCGAGTTTCAGAACCATCCGGGAGATGCCGCCATGGGAACCCGCATGGTCCCTTTTTCTCGTGTTTTATACATTGAACGGGACGACTTTCGTGAAGAAGCGCCAAAGAAATTCTTCCGTCTGGCGCCGGGCCGGGAAGTTCGCCTCCGGTATGCCTACTATATTACCTGCACAGGCGTGGAAAAAGATGAGAAGACGGGTGAAATTACGGTACTTCACTGCACCTACGATCCGGAAACAAAAGGAGGGTCTTCTCCCGACGGGCGCAAGGTCAAAGGCACCATTCACTGGGTTTCGGCGGCCCACGCCCTTGAAGCCCGGGTGCGCCTTTACGATCACCTCATGCTGACACCCGGTGAAGATGAAAAAGTGGCGCCCGAGTTCACCGACCTTCTGAACAAGGATTCGCTGGAAGTTTTGACCTCATGTCGTGTGGAACCCGGCCTGAAAGATATTCCTCCCGGAAGCCGGGTCCAGTT
This sequence comes from uncultured Desulfobacteraceae bacterium, assembly GCA_964588535.1. Taxonomy (GTDB): domain Bacteria; phylum Desulfobacterota; class DSM-4660; order Desulfatiglandales; family Desulfatiglandaceae; genus NaphS2. The sequence continues at coordinate 30,581 of CAZPQA010000022.1, read as the reverse complement.
CGAGAGGCTGGGATATTTCTGTGTGGATCCGGTGGATTCTACCCCGGGAAAGCCGGTCTTCAACAGAACCGTGTCACTGCGGGACACCTGGGCCAAAATTGAAAAGGCTCAGAAATCAAAAAAAGGCAAATAGGGTTTCCTTGTTCCCACGCTCTGCGTCCGTTTTTGGTTTTGATCATCGTCTCAGTCATTTGCCTAAAGGAGATTAAAAATCAACGAATTACTTTATGGCTATTACGGAACTAGTACATCGTATATCTTAAAGTTTCGGATATAAGCGTTTCAGTTTGATACGCGCGTCTTTCGTGTTAAACTGCCAATCGACCTTAAAAATTCCGGGGACACAATACTAAATTTTTTAAAGACGAACTTCAGGAGAAAAAATATCAGGAACTCCGTCAGCATGAGCGAACAGGCCTCTTGGGAGTAATCTGCGCATTGATAAGCTTGAGGTGTTGTTGGGAAAACAACTCCGGAATAAAAAGACCGGACCGGAAGGTCCATGGGAAGAAAGGGGAAATCAAAAATTTAGTATTGTGTCCCCGGAATTTTGGTTTTCTTTTTCCTTTTACCGGTAAAGCTCGGGCCGTCTTTTGGGAAGAAAGTATTTCATTCGGTGTTGTCTAATGTTTTTCAGGTTTTCGCCTTTCAGTACCGCGAAGAGGATCTTTTCCTCTTTTCCCTGGAATCCCTCCATCAACCTGCCGTCAGGCCCCAGCACCAGGGCAACTCCTGGAAATGAAAGCCCTGTACCATTTTCACCCACCGGGTTGCAGGCCGCCACAAAAACGCCATTATCAAAAGCCCGGGCCGGAAGGTGCCGCATCCAACTTTCAAATTTTTCTAAAGGGTCACTTCGAGGTGATGCGTGGGGTATCAGCAGAAGGTCCGCCCCCGAAAGGGCCATTTTCGTGCTGATCTCCGGGAAATGCGCCTCATAACAGAGTTGCAGGCCGAAACACCAGTTGCCGTAGACAAACACACCGAGGCTTTCTCCCGCATCATAAATTTCGCTCTCTGTTGGCGACAGGTGCGTCTTGCGGTATATGCCGATCAGACCTTCAGGGCCGGTGATCAGCTGCGCGATGTAAGGTTTTTTGCTGCCTGAATTTTCAATGAACCCGACAACCAGCACCATTTTCATATCTTGACCCATTTGAATCAAACGGTCCATGATTTGGGCAGTGTCTTCGACGGTGCAGTACGTCTCGGGTTCTTTCAGGGCGTAGCCGGTGGCTGCGGACTCAGGAAAGCAGATCATGTGAGCGCCTTCCTGAGCCGCTGTTTCAACAAACTGCGCAATCTGACCCAGGTTCCTGTCAATATGACCCAGGGCGGAATGCATGCAGACAATGGCGATTTTAAGATCAATCATCTGTTTCGGTTTTCCGGTCTCAGAGCACGAACCGCCTTGCCGGCCCGCCACATCTCGGATTCCCTTATTTCGGCCAGCTCCTCATTCAGCCGTTCCCGATAATCGTCTCGGCTGTTGGCCTCCAGTACAATCCGGGCTTCCTCTCCGGATTTGACACTTTCATAGAGTTCGTCAAATACGGGAACCACGGCTTCCTTGAATTTTCCGCTCCAATCCAACGCCCCCCGCTGGGCCGTGGTGCTGCAGTTTCCGAACATCCAGTCCATTCCGTTCTCCGCAACCAGTCTTATGAGGCTCTGGGTCAGCTCTTCTACGGTTTCGTTGAATGCCTCGCTGGGGCTGTGACCATTTTTGCGCAGGAGATCATACTGAGCTTCCATAACACCCGCCAGGCACCCCATCAACACCCCCCGTTCACCGGTCAAGTCACTGTACACCTCTTTTTCAAACGTGGTGGGGAACAGATACCCCGAACCGATGGCCACACCCAGGGCCAGGGTCCGCTCACGGGCATGACCCGTGTGGTCCTGAAAGACCGCATAACTGGAGTTGATGCCGCTGCCGGCCAGGAAATTCCTGCGGACGGTTTTTCCGGACCCCTTGGGAGCCACCAGTATCACATCCACATCATCGGGTGGCACAATTCCCGTCTGGTCCTTGTAGGTGATGGCAAAACCGTGAGAAAAATAAAGTGCATCGCCTGAATTCAGGCAGGTTTTAATCATGGGCCATGTGGCCACCTGACCGGCATCGGAGACCAGATATTGAATTACCGTCGCGCGCTTTGCCGCTTCTTCCAGAGGGAACAGGGTTTCTCCCGGTACAAAGCCATCCGCCACAGCACGATCCCAGGATGGGCTCCCCTCACGCTGCCCCACAATCACTTTGAACCCGTTGTCTTTCATGTTTAGGGCCTGACCCGGCCCCTGAACGCCGTACCCTAACACAGCAATAGTTTCATTTTCCAGAACCTTTTGTGCTTTTTCAAGGGTGAACTCCTCTGAGGTGATCACCTCTTCAACCGTGCCACCAAAATCAATCTTCGCCATTTTTTCTACTCCTTATTTTCTTTTTTCACGAGGCAGTGCAATCGTACCCGTCCTCGCAATCTCTTTAATGCCAATGGGCTTGAGCAAACCCAGGATCGCTTCAATCTTGTCCAGGTCTCCGGTGACCTCCAGGGTATAGTATTCCGACCCCACGTCCACCACTTTCCCCCTGAAAATATCCGTGATTCGTAATATTTCAGCCCGATGTTCGGGTTTGGCCCTGACCTTGATGAGCGCCAGGTCCCGTTGAACAAAGGGCGTATTCATAAAGTCCACCACCTTGATGACATTGATCAGTTTGTTTAACTGCTTTTTGATCTGCTCAATAACCACCATATCTCCGCATGTAACCAATGTAATTCTCGACACCTCGGCATCCGCGGTTTCAGCAACACAGAGGCTTTCAATGTTAAAACCCCGGCCGCTGAAAAGACCCACAATACGGGACAAAACACCGGGCTGGTTTTCCACCATCAGGGAAAGGATGTGTTTTTCAGACCTATCTTGATTCATTTATTCTCTCCAGATGCTAACGGCCAAAAGCTAACCGCCAACCGCTCTTTATACCAGCAACATTTCAGTAATGGGCGCACCCGCCGGAACCATTGGATAGACATTTTCCTCTTTTTCCACCTGAAATTCCATAATCACGGTCCGGGGTGTGGAAAGCCCTTCACGGAGGACCGGTTCAACCTCCTCGGGCCGGGTAGCGCGCAATCCCACAGCTCCGTAGGCTTCCGCCAGTTTTAGGAAATCAGGGGCGTGCTCCATGCAGGTTCCAGCGTAGCATTTGTCGTAGAAGAGTTCTTGCCACTGTCTCACCATCCCCAGATACCCGTTGTTGAGGATCACCACCTTGATGGGCAATCCATACTGAACGGCTGTGGCCAGCTCTTGAATATTCATTTGAATGCTACCGTCGCCCGCAATATCCACCACCACCTTGTCCGGGCAGGCCATTTGAGCGCCAATGGCAGCTGGTAACCCGAACCCCATACAACCCAAGCCCCCCGAAGTGATAAAACAGTTGGGCCGGTCAAAATGGTAATACTGGGCCGCCCACATCTGGTTCTGCCCCACTTCCGTGGTGATAATGGCCTCACCTTTTGTGAGCCGGTGGAGTGTCTCAACCACATATTGGGGTTTGATCACATCCGTCTGCCGATAATCCAGTTTCTTGGTGCTCTTCCATTCCTCGATTTGATCAAACCAGGCGCCCCGCGAGCCATTAAAAATACCTTCCACCTGAGCGCTTATCAGTTCATTCAGTATTTTCAGTGTCTCACTGCAATCACCTACCACGGGAATGGCCACGGGAATGTTCTTTCGAATGGAAGTGGGATCGATATCAATATGCACGATTTTGGCTTTTGGCGCAAATGCGTCTATTTTGCCGGTCACACGGTCATCAAAACGGACCCCGATGGCAATCATCAGATCGCAGTTTCCAGAAGCCATATTGGCACGATAGGTGCCGTGCATCCCGATCATGCCCAGCCATTTGGGTGTACCCGTGGGAAACGCCCCCAGACCCATGAGGGTCGTGGTCACCGGGGATTCGATGGCTTCGGCAAACTTCTTCAATTCACCAGCCGCCTTTGAAAGAATCACTCCCCCGCCCGCCAGAACCAAAGGCTGTTTGGCCTGTTTGATCAGCTCCACCACTTTGGCCAGTTGCCGTACATTGGGTTTGTAATTGGGCTGGTAAGATTTCAGTTTGACTGATTTGGCTGGTTCCAGATCCGTTTTCAAGGCCATCATGTCCTTCGGCAGATCCACCAGCACCGGCCCCGGCCGACCGCTTCTGGCAATATGGAAAGCCTCCCGAATAGTTCTGGCCAGATCCTCAATCTTTGTAATCAGATAGTTGTGTTTGGTGCAGGGCCGGGTAATCCCCACAATATCCACCTCTTGAAACGCATCGTTTCCAATCAGCCAAGTAGGCACCTGTCCCGTGAAGAGGACAAGGGGAATTGAATCCGCATGGGCTGTGGCAATGCCGCTCACCGTATTGGTGGCGCCCGGCCCGGACGTCACCAGACAGACGCCGACCTTGCCCGAAGCCCTGGCATATCCATCCGCCGCATGGACAGCTCCCTGCTCATGACGGACCAGGATATGCTTGAAATCCGTTTTCACCAAGGCATCGTAAATATCGATAACAGCCGCCCCGGGATAGCCGAAAATGGTATCCACGCCCTCATCTTTCAGGGCTTTAAGAAATATTTCAGTTCCTGTGAGTTTAATGGTAACACCCCCTTTTTTAGTTGTCAGCTGTCAGAAAAAATCATTTTGAATTCCGGGCCTGCTGTTTTATGTATGGCACCAGACCGCCGCATTCCAACATGGCCCGCATGAATGGCGGCAGGGGCATGGCCTTGATGGCCTTACCGTTGGTTTCGTTTCGGATTTCCCCTGAAGCGAGATCGACACTGACCCGGTCGCCTTCCTCAATGAAATCCTGTTCCATGGACGCTTCCAGGATGGGGAGACCGATGTTAAACGCGTTTCGATAAAAAATCCTGGCAAAACTTCCGGCGATGACGCAACCGATACCCGCCGCCTTGATGGCAATGGGCGCATGTTCTCTGGAAGACCCGCAACCGAAATTTTCACCGGCGACAATGATTCCCCTCGATTTCGCCTTCACTGCAAAATCGGGCCTCAGGTCCGCAAAACAGTTTTTTGCCAATTCATCTTTGTCCGATACATTTAAGAATCTTGCGGGAATAATCAAATCCGTGTCGATGTGGTCCCCGAATTTCAAGACGTTGCCTTTCAGTTTCATATTTTTATATTCCCTCTAAAATCTGCAATCAAAGTTCTTCCGGGCCGCCGATTCGGCCCAGGATCGCTGAGGCCGCGGCTACCGCCGGACTGGCCAGGTAAACCTCACTCTCGCTGTGGCCCATGCGGCCGATGAAATTCCGGTTGGTGGTGGAGAGGGCTTTTTCCCCTTTGGCCAGGACTCCCAGATGCCCCCCCAGGCATGGGCCGCAACTGGGGGGGCCGATGACCGCACCGGCATCCAGCAATATTTCAAAAATCCCTTCCTTCATGGCCGCTTTATAGATGGCGGGAGAGCCTGGAATGACGATCAGCCGGGTTTTTTTTGCGGCTTTGCGCCCTTTCAAAATGCTGGCCGCAACCCTCAAATCTTCCATTCGCCCATTGGTGCACGAACCGATAAAAACCTGGTCCAGCGGCACCGGGTCCACGGAAGATACGGAGAATACATTGTCCGGAGAGTGGGGGCAGGCCACCTGGGGGGCAATGTCGCTCACGTCAATTTCAACGACTTCATCATATTGAGCGTCCAAATCGCTTTTCCAGTAAACCCCTTCCCGGTCTGTCCTTCCTTTAAGATAGGATCGCAACTGATCATCGGGCTCAAAAATACCGTTCTTGGCCCCTGCCTCCACAGCCATATTGGCCATGGTAAACCGATCATCCATAGGGAGATCCGCAACGGTACTTCCCGTAAACTCCAGGGTCTTATACCGGGCGCCCTGAACCCCCAGCCGGCCGATGGTGAACAGGATCAAATCCTTTCCACCGATCCACGGGCCCGGTTTCCCCTCATAGACGACCTTGATGGCCTCGGGGACCTTGAGCCAGGTTTGACCGGTGGCCATAATGGCCCCCAGGTCGGTACTGCCAACCCCTGCAGAGAAAGCGCCCATGGCCCCATAGGTGCAGGTATGGCTATCCGCCCCGATGACGAGATCCCCCGGCACCACAAGGCCTTTTTCCGGGAGGATTACATGCTCAATCCCCGCCTCCCCCACTTTGAAATAGTGTTTGATGTCGTATTGATAGGCGAATTCCTCCATGATTTTAGCCTGCTGGGCGGAAGGGATATCCTTGTTGGGAACAAAGTGGTCCGGCACAAGGGCAACTTTTTCCCGATCAAAAACCTGTGATGCACCCAGTTGATGGAATACCTCAATGGCCAGGGGAGCCGTAATATCGTTGGCCAGCGCCAGATCCACCTGAACCTGGACGAGTTCTCCCGGGGAGACTGATGACTTCCCCGCATGGGCCGCGAGAATTTTTTCCGTGATGGTCATGCTCATTAGATCATTACCTCCTGAATTTAGCTAACAGCTTCGTTAGGAGACAACCTGGGATTCTGCCTCAGATGTTCCAAACGGTTCAATCCGTTGACAAAGGCTTTTGCGCTGGCGGTGATAATATCTGAATCGGTGCCCTTGCCCAACGCCACAAATCCATTCTCCTGAAGACGCGCCGTCACTTCTCCCTGCGCATCCATTCCTCCGGTAATGGCATTTACGGAAAACCGCATCAGCCTGGCGTTACTGTCTATCATCTTGACGATAGTGTTAAAGGTTGCATCGATAGGACCCACGCCAAAACCAGCGCTCTGGGCCTCTTCATCTCTAATTTTCAATTTCACAGTGGCCGTGGGAACCGCTACGGTACCACTGACCACATTCAGGTAGAGGAGCTCATAAATATCGGGAACTCTCAGGATTTCTTCAGCCACCAGCGCTTCGATATCCTCCTCCAGGATCTCTTTTCGTTTATCCGCCAGCTGTTTGAATTTTGTAAAAAGGGAGTTTAATTCTTCCCGGGATAATTCATATCCCATCTGACGCAGCTTATCCTGAAAAGCGTGACGCCCCGAGTGTTTTCCGATGACCATACGGTTGCCGGAAAGGCCCACCGTATCCGGACTCATGATTTCATAGGTCATGGGGTTTTTGAGCACGCCATCTTGATGGATGCCCGCTTCATGGGCAAAAGCATTGGCACCCACAATGGCTTTGTTGGGTTGTACCACAATGCCGGTAATCATGGAGGTCAGACGACTGGTGGGATGAATCTCCTCTGTTTTAATCCCGGTGGTCAAGGCCATTTGATCCCGGCGTGTAAAGAGGGTCATCACAATTTCTTCGAGCGAGGTATTCCCGGCCCGTTCACCGATACCGTTAATGGTCACCTCCGCCTGGCGAGCGCCGGCGCTTATGCCCGCCAGTGTATTGGCAGAGGCCAGGCCCAGATCATTGTGACAGTGAACGCTCATGACGGCCTGGTGGATATTGGGTGTGTGCGCCCTAACATAAGCCACCAGTTCACCGAATTCTTCAGGCACGGCATATCCCACCGTATCGGGCAGGTTGACAGTGGTGGCGCCGGCCGCAATAACCGCCTCAAATATACGGCAGAGAAAATCTCGATCCGAGCGGGTGCCGTCTTCCGTTGAAAATTCAACACTCCCGCAGAGGCTTCTGGCGTACTTGACGCTTTCCACCGCTTCACGAATGACCGCCTCACGATCCATTTTGAGCTTGTATTTCATGTGGATATCGGATGTGGCAATAAATGTGTGAATCCTGGGGCGGGCCGCGTCCCGGATGGCGCCCCATGCCTGATCGATATCGTTTTTGGCAGTCCTGGCAAGGCCTGCGATCTCAACATTCCTGACTTTATTGGCGATCATCTGAACCGATTCAAAATCGCCGGGGGATGATGCGGGGAAACCCGCCTCCATCACATCAACACCCAGTTTTTCCAACTGTTTGGCAATCCTGAGCTTTTCAGCGCTGTTCATGCTGGCGCCGGGGGATTGTTC
>CAZPQA010000022.1:17166-22461 GCA_964588535.1 uncultured Desulfobacteraceae bacterium | reverse complement strand
GATTCTTTCAGCAATTTGTACTGTACACTGTCCACCAGGGCCTGCCAGCTGGCCTCGATGATATTTTCCGATACACCGATGGTAGACCAGATCTCTCGGGCATCCCTTGATTCAATCTGGACCCGTACTTTGGCGGCGGTGGCATCGCCTCCGTCTATGACGCGTACCTTAAAATCCACCAGGGCCATTTCACTAATCTGGGGGAAAAATTTGGTGAGCGCTTTTCTGAGGGCATTGTCAAGGGCATTCACAGGTCCTTCACCTTCGGCTGCGGTGATCTCGTATTCATCCCCCACTGCAATTTTAATGGTCGCCTGCGTTGAGCCGGACCGGTCGCGATTCTTTTCAGTGGTCACCCGCAGAGATTCCAGAAAGAAAGGTTCTTCAAACTGGCCCGTCACCTTCTTGATCAGCAGCTCCAGAGACCCTTCAGCGGCATCAAACTGGTAGCCCTCATCTTCCAGCCGCTTGATTTCACGAACGATCTTTCCACTTCCATAACCGTTGCCACCCAGCTTGATCCCCATTTCACGAGACTTGAAATCAATATTACTCTTGCCTGAAAGATCCGATACCAGAACACGCCGACGATTGCCCACCTGTTCAGGGGGCATATGTTCATAGGCTTCCGGAAGCTTCAAGACGGCACTCACATGCACCCCGCCCTTGTGGGCAAATGCGCTTTTTCCCACAAATGGCCGCTGATTCTGAGGGGGGATATTGGCAACTTCGCTCACAAACCGCGAGAGTTCCGTCAATTGCCCCACGCTCTTTTCAGAAACGCATCGGGCACCCAATTTAAAATGAAGATTCCCCACAACACTTATGAGATCCACATTTCCACAGCGTTCTCCATAGCCGTTTATGGTACCCTGCACCATACTTGCCCCCCCCTGAACCGCCATCAGGGAATTTGCCAGCGCCAGACCGCAGTCATTATGTGTGTGGATTCCCAGCTCTGTCTGATGGCGGGATCTGACCTGTTTCATGATGGCGCCCACCTCATGGGGCATGCTACCGCCATTGGTATCGCACAGCACGATAAAATCAGCGCCCCCCGCTTCAGCGGCCCCGATGGCTTTAAGGGCGTATTCGGAATTATTCTTGTATCCGTCAAAAAAATGTTCCGCATCGAAAACAACCTGGCGGTCCTGCTTTTTCAGGTATGCTACCGTGTCTTCGATCATGAATAGGTTTTCATCCAGGGAAACACCCAGAATCCGGGTGGCGTGAAGGTCCCAGGCTTTCCCGAAAATGGTGACGGTGTCCGTTTCCGTTTTCAGAAGGGCACGGATATTATGATCTTCCTCCGGGCGTAACCGGGCGTGGCGGGTGCTGCTGAAGGCTACCAGTCGGGCATTCTTGAAATCAATCTGTTTTGCCATTTCGAAAAAGCGCTCGTCTTTCGGATTGCTTCCGGGCCATCCCCCTTCAATATAATCTATCCCGAAGTCATCTAGTTTTCTGGCAATTCTAACTTTATCTTCTGCGGAAAGGGTCACGGCTTCGCCCTGGGTACCATCGCGAAGGGTGGTGTCGTAGATGAAGACTTCTCTTGCCATCGTCTTTCTCCAGTTATAATTCAAAATCCAAAAACGGCGCTCTCATTTTCATCCCAAAAAAAAACCGTTATCAGGAAGACCTGATAACGGTTTGAGGAAAATCTGTTCGGGTTGCTACGTCATTATCAGGTCATGGCTTTTGGTCGTCCCGACCAAAAGGAGAAGAAGCAACAAGGATACAAGGATCCCCGCTGCGTTGATAATGACGATAAGGGTGTTGGGTGTTGATATCATTTTGGGTACGGGTTTCAAAAAATCAGATAATTTATTTGTACTGGTCGTTCCTTCTAAGTGAACAGCGTTCGTTTGTCAAGTGTTTTCTGTATTTCCTTTTGAGATCCACGAAGAACTCTTTTGACAAAACCCTTCGGATTTTATAGGGAATAGGGTGTCATGAACATTTTACTCATATACCCCCCGTTTCTTGAAGCGAGAGTCCACGTAGAAGAAATCAATGCCCCGCCTTTGGGCCTATATTATGTGGGGGCCCTGCTGAAGGAAAAAGGATACCATGTGGAAATCCTGAACTGGGCTCACGTGGGCAAAGCTTCAGAGGCCGTGGCCCGAACGCTTAGGGAAAAAAGACCGGATGTCATCGGTTTTTCAGTCCTTCAAGCCAACCGGTGGGGTGCTATCGAAATCGCAGAAACGGCGAAGGCCGTCAACCCGGAAGTTACGGTGGTTTTTGGCGGCATTGGGGCCACCTTTTTGTGGAAACATTTTCTTACCCATTTCAACGTGGTCGACTTCTGTGTCCTGGGGGAAGGGGAATATCCTTTTTTGAAGCTGATTCGGGCCATTGAAAAGGGCAACTCCAAAAACCTCAAGTCCGTCAAGGGAATCGCCTTCAGAAGCAACGGCCGCCCCGTGAAAACAGGCCGCTCACTACCCATCAAGGACCTGGATGAACTGCCCGTCCCGTCAAAGTACTTTGAGTATCAACATGTGGCCTTCACCCGTGGTTGTCCCGGTAACTGCACCTTTTGCGGCTCGCCACGATTCTGGGGTCGCGAGGTGAGGTTTCATTCCGCTGCTTATTTTGTCAAACAGCTGGAATATCTTTACAAGCGGGGGAGCAGATTCTTCTATTTCTCGGATGATACATTCCTGATCAACAAGGGGCGGGTCATTGACATCTGTAAGAAAATTATTGAGAGGAACTTGCAAATATCATGGTTTGCCATTTCCAGGGTGGACCTTGTAAGCGAAGAAGTGCTTTACTGGATGAGAATGGCCGGGTGCACACAGATCAGCTACGGCGTAGAGAGCGGTTCCGAAGAAATAAGACACTTCCTAAACAAAAACATTCGATCAGACCAGATCAGAAACGCATTTGATTTGACCACCCGATACGGGATTCTGGCACGCGCCTACTTCATTTACGGATCCCCTAGTGAAAACAATGGGTCCATACAGGAAACCATTGATCTCATCCATGAGATCAAACCCCTCGGCGCCATTTTCTACATTCTGGATATTTTTCCCGGAACAACCCTGTATGACATGTTTTTGAAGCAATCGGGCCAAACCGATGACATATGGCTTCAGAAAATTGAAGATATCCTCTATTTTCAAACGGACCCCCAGTTAACCGAAGACATGATACTCACCTTCGGCAAGGAACTGAGATCCGCTTTCCATAAGGCCCTACCCGAATTTGCGAACGCCATTGAACTTACTGAAAAAGAGGCTTTTCGTGAATTAAACGCTGACTTTCTCTCCAGACTGGCCATGACTTTCAGCCATGGGGAGTATGCTAAAATTGAAGCGATTCCTCATAAAGACAAAACAGCAAAGCGCCTTTACAGAAAGTCGCTTGATTTCGCACCAAACGATCGCGCCTACCTGGGTTTGGGCATGATTAAACAGCGTGAGCGGGCATTTAGGGAGTCCATCACCTTTCTTGACGAAGGACTTGGGGTTTTTCCTGAAAATGACCAACTGAAACTCTGCAAGGGAATCAGCCACATGAATCTGGGGGAATTCCAAAAGGCGCTTTCTTGTTTTGAGGGTATTCGGGACTCGAAACAGGCTAAGCCTTACATAAGGGAATGCCATAAGGCTCTTGAGACGATGGGATGAAATACTGATTTAGCCGATCACAATTTTTCAAGCCTGTACCGCAGGGAACGCAGGTTGATGCCCAGAAGGTCCGCCGCCCCCTGTTTTGAGCCCTCTGCCATTTCAATTGCCTGTGTCACATAACCCTTTTCAATTTCCGCCATCACTTCGTCCAATTGAATGCCATTTGAATCGAGAGGCCTTTCCTGGCTTATTTCCGAAACTTCCTCCCCCGTACGCAGGTTTGATAACGTCAGGCTCCCCGGCAGAACGATGTTTGAAGACTCTAAAGCCGCGCTTCGCTCCACAATATTCTCCAATTCCCTTACATTGCCGGGGAATGGATATTTCTCCAGAATAGACATGGCATAGGCGGAGATTTTACCGATATCTTTCCCCATCTCCTGGGAATATTTTTCGAGAAAATGTTGGGCCAGCAGCGGAATATCGCCTTCCCTTTCCCTCAAAGGCGGGAGATCAATGGGAATCACGTTTAAGCGAAAGTAGAGGTCCTCCCTGAAATTACCACCAATCACTTCTGTTTCAAGATCTTTGTTGGTGGCTGCGATGAAACGAACATCCACCACTTTCACATCCGTGCCCCCAACAGCCGTAAAAGTCCGGTCTTGAATGACCCGCAACAACTTTACCTGGATGACCGGTGAAAGCTCGCCGATCTCATCTAAAAAAACCGTACCCCCGTCGGCAACACCGAACAACCCTTCTTTGTCGGCCATGGCGCCAGTAAAAGCCCCCTTTTTAAAGCCGAAAAGCTCACTTTCAATGAGATTTTCGGGAATCCCCGCACAATTAATGACCACAATGGGCCTGTCCTTGCGATCGCTCAGCTTGTGGATGGCCCGTGCCACCAATTCTTTTCCGGTGCCGCTTTCACCGGTAATTAAAATGTTGGTCCTGGTTCCTGAAACCCGTTGGATGAGATCGTACACTTTCCGCATCTGCGGGCTTTCACCAATCAGTGAACCAAAATGAAGCCTCTCTTTTGTGGGTGACGCATCCACCTGGACAGCCGATTGGGAGGATTTCAGTGCCTCGGAGATGATACGTTTAAAATCATGGACCTTGAACGGTTTGGGAATATAGTCGTAGGCCCCTTCTTTCATGGCCTCAACGGCGGTTTCAGCCGTGGCAAAAGCGGAAATCATGACGACCACGGTAGCGGGGTTGACCTCTTTCGCTTTTCTCAACACCCCCAATCCGTCAATGGTTTTCATTCGGATATCGGTAATGACTAGATCAAAGCACTCCTTTTCCAGAATCCGGCAGGCTTCTTCTCCGTCTCTGGCGGAAACCACATGGTAACCCTCCTTGGCCAGCATGATATTCAGGAACTCTCTCATGCTCTTTTCATCATCAACCACGAGGATCTTAGGTGTCGCGCTGATAGACAATCTTCCCTCCAACCATTGTCAAGTCGCATCGCCCTTTCAGCATTCTTCCCAGAAAAGGGGAGTTTTTGCTTTTTGATAAGATATCCTTTTCTTCAAAACCATATTCACAGTCCATATCAATAATGGCCAGATCAGCACTTTCCCCCTCTTTAATCTCACCACCGGGAATACCCAGAATAGCCGCCCCATTGGATGAGAGCTTTCTAATGGCATCCGGCAGCGTAATAACCCCGTCTCTTACCAGTTCCAATGTCAACGGG
>CAZPQA010000022.1:7087-17066 GCA_964588535.1 uncultured Desulfobacteraceae bacterium | reverse complement strand
AATGGCATCCGGCAGCGTAATAACCCCGTCTCTTACCAGTTCCAATGTCAACGGGAGCGCCGTTTGAAGCCCGATCATGCCAAAGGCGGCGTTATCGAATTCCACCTCTTTTTCAAGGCTGTCGTGCGGGGCATGGTCAGTGGCGATCACATCAATAACGCCGTCCGCAAGACCCTTTTTGATTTCGGCCACGTCCGCTGACGTCCTCAATGGCGGATTGACCTTACACCGTGTATCATAACCCACCACAGATTCATGATCCAGGGTGAAATAGTGGGGAGCGGTTTCAGCAGTCACCGGAAGGCCCTCTTCTTTGGCGCGACGTATCAATTCAACCGAAACACGGGTGCTGACATGCGCGATATGGACGGGGCAACGGGTCAGCCGGGCAAGTGAAATTTCTCTGTAAACAAAAATATCTTCGCTGGAACCCGATATCCCCGGCAAACCGATCCGGGTGGAGATTTCACCTTCATGCATCACCCCGCCTTTGGAGAGATTCGGATCTTCACAATGGGAAATTACGGTCAATCCACAATAACGGGCGTATTCAAGGGCCCGTCGCATGAGTTCACTGTTGACAACGGGAAACCCGTCATCTGAAACACCCACAGCACCTGCAGCAGCCAGCTCGCAGAAATCAACCAGAGATTCTCCCTTCTGCCCTTTGCTTATGGTGGCGATGGGATAAACGGCAGCGCCTTCGGCTCTTTTGCTCTGCTCAATAATGAATTCAGTCACAGCACGGCAATCGTTGGGCGGAGCCGTGTTGGGCATACAGGCGATGGCAGAATAGCCTCCGGCGGCAGCGGCCATTGCGCCGGTGGCGATGGTTTCCTTATATTCAAACCCTGGCTCTCTTAAATGGGTATGAATATCCACCAGACCCGGAATGATCACTTTCCCCACTGCGTCAATGGTTGATGAAACCGCTGACGCTTTCCCCAAAGCGCCTCTGGGAAAAATCCGAGAAACCTTACCGTTTTCGATTAATACATCACTTTCCTCTACCGTACCCGAATGAGGGTTAACAACCTCCCCCCCCTTAATCAACGTTATCACTCTTCGCGCCTCCAATCAAAAGATAGAGCACCGCCATTCGCACGGCTACGCCATTGGCCACCTGGTCAAGAATGACGGAATAGGGCCCGTCTGCAACACCATTGGAAATCTCAACGCCCCGATTCAAAGGACCTGGATGCATCACAATCACATCCTGCTTCGCACCCTTGAGCATATTCTCGTTGAGACCAAAATAGGTACCGTACTCTCGAATACTCGGAAAAAGGAGCTTGCTTTGCCGCTCAAACTGCACCCGCAACAGCATGACCACATCGCAATCTTTCACTGCGATCGCCGGATCATTTAAAACCGAGACGCCCATGGCCTCTATCCCTTTCGGAATCAGGGTCGGCGGTCCGGCAACCGTAACATCGGCACCCATCTTGAGCAAACCAATGATATCGGATCTCGCCACCCGGCTATGGGCAATATCGCCTATAATCGCAATTTTCAGCCCTTTAATACCGCCTTTTTTCTCCCGAATGGTGTAAAGGTCAAGAAGTGCCTGGGTCGGATGCTCATTGATACCGTCACCTGCATTGATAACAGAGGCACGCAACGCTTTCGCAAAAACATAAGGCGCGCCACTTGAGGAGTGCCTGAGAACAATAACATCGGGGTTCATTGCCTGAAGGTTTCTGGCGGTATCCAGAAGTGTTTCGCCTTTAACCATGCTGCTTGTTGAAGCCGAAAGGCTGAAAGTGTCCGCACTGAGCCTCTTAGCCGCAATTTCAAATGAAGACCTTGTCCGGGTGCTAGGCTCGTAGAAAAAATTGACCACGCTCTTGCCCCTGAGCGTCGGTGCTTTTTTGATATCCCTCAAAGAAATTGACTTCAGGGAATCAGCAGTATCCAGAATCAACCCGATGTCAGCAGCAGACAATGCCTCCATGCCAAGAAGGTCTTTATGCTCGAATGTCCTCACAGTTAACCCCCGAAAAAAACCCCCTTGCCCGAATCGGACAAGAGGGTTTCAATTGTTTCTCCCGCTTGGTTTCATAACCTGTCTCTTCGCTAAACGACCGCTCGCTGCTTTCAAGCAGTGAATGAGCAACTCTTTAATTATGAAAAATAAAATACTGTAAAAGAATCCTTTTTACAATCAGTTCTTTGCCGCTGCCTCCCCCTCGTCATTTGACAAAAGCTGCACAACCGAAATGGACGCACCATCCCCTTTTCGAAAACCCTTTTTGACGATTCTGAGATATCCGCCCTCCCGGCTCGAAAAACGACCCTTCAATTCATCGAAAAGCCTGTGGGTAACTTCTTTGTCCTGCATATAGCTGAGCGCCTGACGCCGTGCATGCAGATCGCCTCTTTTTGCAAGGGTTATCATTTTTTCAGCTATCGGCCTGATTGCTTTGGCTTTGGCGTCAGTGGTTTCAATCTGCTCATACTTGAAAAGCGATGTGACCATGTTTCTCAGCATCGCCCTGCGGTGACTTGTATTCCGCCCTAACTGATTTCCAGCCTTCCTGTGCCTCATGGATTATTCCCCTATTTCTGACCCTTTTTGTCACCTTTTTCTTCTTCTGTCACCTCGCCCTCCTGTTCAGTAGATTTCTTCTCTTCTGTCTCTACTGCCGGCGCAGTGGTTTCCTCAGCTTCCGTAGAAGTCTTTTCCTCTTCGGGCGAATCCGTTTCTTCCGCTTCTTCATCCGACTCTGTGGTAGGTAGAGAAAAATCAAGCTTCATTCCCAGGTTAAGTCCCATATCCGACAGAATGGCCTTTATTTCGTTCAACGATTTTCGTCCAAAATTCTTAGTCTTGAGCATTTCTGCGTCTGTTTTTTGAACGAGCTCGCCAATGAGGTTGATTTTGGCATTTTGCAGGCAATTGGCAGACCGAACAGACAATTCAAGGTCGGAAACGGGACGGAAAAGATTTTCGTTGACTTCTTCTTCCTGGCTGACTTCTTCTTCCTCTACGGGCTCTATTTCTTCTTCGAAATTAATGAACGGGTTCATCTGTTCCTTGAGGATCTTGGCCGCAAAAGCCACCGCATCTTCAGGAAAAACGCTGCCGTCAGTCCAGATCTCCAACGTGAGCTTGTCGTAATCCGTGACTTGCCCCACTCTCGAATTGGTGACCACATAATTTACTTTCTTAACACATGAAAACGCCGCATCAATGGCAATAACGCCGATGGGTGTATTTTCGTCCTTCAGCCTTTCAGCGGGAACATAACCTTTCCCCATCTTAACCACCATTTCCATGTCCAGTTTGCCTTCTTTGTTCAAGGTGGCGATGTGCTGATCGGGTTCAAGAGCCTCAACAAAACCGTCCGTCTCAATATCCCCGGCGGTGACAACCCCTTCACCTTCACGGGTGATACGAACGACGGCCTCCTCAACATCGAGGGCCTTAAGTTTAATCTCCTTCAGATTGAGAATGATATCGGTAACATCCTCCGATACACCCGGCATACTGGAGAACTCGTGAACGACGTTATCAAACTTAACAGAAACGATCACCGCCCCCTGCAGGGATGATAACAGAATTCGCCTCAACGCATTACCGATTGTAATCCCAAAACCCCGCTCAAGCGGCTCACATACAAATTTTCCGTAGGTATTTGTATTGGTTTCTTGATCGAGTTCAATCCGTTTCGGCTTTATCAATTCCCGCCAATTTCTGCTTTTTAGATCTGCCAAAAAAAGCCTCCCCCATTGATTAATTCAAGATTTGAAATGCTCCCTCGGTAGCGTTTCAGCCTGCTGACCCTACTTAGAGTACAATTCCACTATAAGCTGTTCCTGAATCGGCATCGTGAGATCTTCTCGGTTTGGAAGCTCTTTCATTGTTCCCTTAAAAGCTTCCTTTTCTACTTCCATCCAGCCCGGAATACCCCGCCTGACCACAGTCTCCATCGCTTCAATAACCTGGGAAACTTCTCGGCTTTTTTCTTTTGCCTCAACGACATCGCCCACTTTAACCTGGTACGAAGGAATATTGACTTTTCTCTGGTTTACCAGAAAGTGGTTATGTCTGATCAACTGCCGGGCCTGTGTTCTTGACGCTGAAAACCCCATCTTGTACACAACATTGTCTAACCTACTTTCAAGCAATAGGAGCAGATTTGTCCCGGTAATCCCTTTTTGCTTATCAGCCCTGTAATAGTAACCCTTGAACTGTTTCTCTAAAATACCATAAATTCTCTTTACTTTCTGCTTCTCCCTGAGCTGCTGGCTGTAGTCAGAGAGCTTTCCCCCTCTTCTCTGACCATGTTGTCCAGGCGCGTAAGCGCGTCTTTCAAATGCGCATTTATCGCCGTAGCAACGGTCGCCCTTGAGAAAAAGTTTCAAGTTTTCACGTCGGCACAACCTGCATGAAGAATCTGTATATCTGGCCAAGCTAGCCCCTCCTACCTTCCATACTTATGTCCGATGTTCCTATTCCTGAACATGCGTACTTTAATTTATAAAAATAAAAAGATGACACACTAAACCCTTCGCCTTTTCGGAGGCCGACAACCGTTATGGGGTATGGGCGTGACATCGCGGATCATTGTGACCGTAAACCCCTCTACCTGCAATGAACGAAGCGCGGCTTCACGACCCACACCAGGCCCCTTCACACGAACTTCAGCCACCCGCATACCCTGGTCCATGGCTTTTCTGAGCGCATCTTTCCCTGCAATCTGTGCTGCAAAAGGCGTGCTCTTTCTGGAGCCTTTTATACCGCCCCGCCCTGCACTTGACTGAGCGATAACATTACCGCTCGTATCCGTGATGGTGACAATGGTATTATTGAAAGTGGACTGGATATGAACAATCCCCGTCGGGACATTTTTCTTCTCCCGCTTGGACCGACCTTTCTTTTTTTCGGTTCTTGCCATTCTATTTCCTCAATTGTCTATTTCTTCCGTTTCCCCGCCACTCCCCTTCTGGGGCCCTTTCTCGTCCTGGCATTGGTGCTGGTTCTCTGCCCCCGGACCGGTAACCCGCGCCTGTGCCTTAAGCCTCTATAGAGACCCAAGTCCATAAGCCTCTTGATGTTCATGGACACTTCCCGCCTGAGATCACCCTCAACCATATGTTTTTCGTCGATGATCTTTCGAATACGGGTGATCTGTTCAGAGGTCAACTCATCCGATTTGATATCCCAATCAATACCTGCTTCGGAAAGCATTTTCTGGGAAGAAGTTCTCCCGATGCCATATATATACGTGAGAGCGATCTCTATCCTCTTTCCTCTTGGTAAATCGACGCCTGCGATCCTTGCCAATCTTTAGCTCCTCTTCCACACCTTTTGATCCATCAACAGTCCCCAGTCACAAAAAACTATCCCTGCCTCTGCTTATGACGAGGGTTCTCACATATCACCCGAGTGATACCGCGCCTCCGAATGATCTTGCACTTCTTACACATCTTTTTAACCGATGGTCTCACTTTCATAACCGCACCTGTTCCTAAAATTCGATGTCCGTCAACTACCAAAACAAAACTATTTCGTTTTACCAAAGCCCTTTTTCATAAAGCCATCATAATGACGTGTCAGCATATGGGACTCAATCTGGTTCGTGGTGTCCATAGCAACACCCACCACAATCAGAAGAGCGGTTCCACCAAAATAGAAAGGCACATTCAATTGATAAATCAAAATATTGGGCAAAATACAAACAGCCGAAACATAAATGGCACCCGAAAAAGTCAATCTTGTCAAAACACGATCAATATACTCAGCTGTATTTTTCCCTGGCCTGATGCCTGGAATAAACCCGCCGGAACGTTTCATGTTATCGGCCACATCCACCGGATTAAAGTGAACCGCTGTATAAAAATAGCAGAAGAAGAAAATGAACGTCACATAAATCAGTGTGTAAACGATGTGCCCGGGCGCCATGGCATTGACAATGTGTTGCAACCAGGGATATTCCTCAACGCTCAGAAAATTGGCGATGGTTGCCGGAAACATGATGATGGAAGACGCAAAAATCGGGGGAATAACGCCAGCTGTATTCACCTTTAAGGGAAGGTGCGTTGTCTGCCCCCCATACATCTTTCGGCCCACCACCCGTTTGGCATATTGCACGGGAATCCTTCTCTGCCCTCTCTCCACAAAAACGATGACCCCTACCACAACAACCATGAGGACCACAATAAGGGCCATGAAAAAAGGGGTTAACTCACCGGTGCCCATGAGCCTGAAACTGTTCATCACCGCCACTGGAAGCCCGGCAACAATGCCCGAGTAGATGATCAAAGATATGCCGTTACCGATTCCTCTTTCTGTAATTTGCTCTCCCAGCCACATGAGAAAGGAAGTCCCTGCGGTAAGCGTAATAACGGTTAAAATACGAAACCCCCAACCACCCACGGGCACCACCATCACGCCCCCGGGACTGCTCATATTCTCAAGACCCACAGCAATGCCGAAACCCTGAATAACACTCAGGATTACAGTTCCATAGCGTGTATACTGCGTAATCTTTTTTCGCCCCTGTTCCCCTTCCTTTTTCAGCTTTTCGAGATAAGGGACAACAACGGTCATCAATTCCAAAATGATGGAAGCGCTGATGTAGGGCATGATTCCGAGCGCCATAACCGACATCTGACTCAAAGCACCGCCGGAGAACATGTCAAAGAGTCCAAAAAGCGTCCCCTGCTTGGAACTAAAAAAGGCAGACAATGCCGCCCCATCAATCCCAGGCGTTGGGATATGACACCCGACTCGATAAACAGCCAACATCATCAGAGTGAAAAAAATCTTCTTCTTCAACTCCGGTATTTTGGGGATATTCTGTAGGCCACCAATCATTCAATTATCTCGCATCATGGTTTTTTAAAGGGAACCATCAAACCAAAGGTAAAGCAAAAAGATCTAGAGAATTTCCACCTTGCCTCCGGCTCCCTCTATTTTCTTTCTTGCCGAATGGCTTATCTTGTGTATTCGAACCACCAGGGGATGAGAAATTTCGCCGGTGCCGAGCAGCTTAACGCCATCCAGCATCTTCCATACCAGGCCCGCTTCTTTCAACGCATCCGGATCCAGCTGGGTGTTGGGCTCAAAACGACTCAAGTCACCCACATTAACAACACTGTATTCTTTCCGAAAAGGATTCTTGAACCCACGCTTTGGCAGGCGCCGGTGTATGGGCATCTGGCCCCCTTCAAAACCCGGGCGGACACCTCCGCCGGAACGGGAATTCTGCCCCTTATGCCCGCGGCAGCTGGTTTTCCCATGTCCTGATCCGGGCCCCCTGCCAACTCTCTTTCGTCCACGTCTTGACCCTGCAGCGGGTGAAAGCTCATTAATCTTCATTGCCTTTTCCCATCTTTCTCAACCAACTTTTACCAGGAATGAAACTTTTCTGATCATACCCCTGACGGCCGGTGTATTTTCCAACTCAACAGCTTTCCTCAACTTGGTCAGGCCGAGCCCTCTCAAAGTATCTCGAATTTTCTTACTTTTACCAATGCCGCTTTTTACAAGGGTAATTTTAATTGTCTCTTCCATGATTTCAGGCTCTCTTACAAAAGCATTGGAAACAAATTCAATTGGGAAACTATTTCCATTATTTAAAGTTATTGAACCGTTGACGCCTCAGCCCCACCAGCGTTTTCCAGTACCTTTCCCCTTCGGGCCATGATTTCGGCCGGATCACGCAGTGACCTTAATCCCTTGATGGTGGCTTTTACGATATTGTGCGCGTTATGGGAGCCCAGGCACTTCGTCAGGATATTCTGCACCCCTGCCGCCTCTAACACTGCCCGAACACCCCCACCGGCAATTAGACCCGTACCGGGACCTGCAGGCTTTAATAGAACACGGCCCGCACCCCATTTCCCGATAATCTGATAGGGGATAGAGGACTCATGCAAACTGACCGTGGTCATGTCCTTCCTGGCCTTTTCAATACCCTTTCTGATCGCCTCGGGTACCTGATTTGCTTTGCCAAGTCCACAACCAACCGTCCCATTGCCATCACCCACAACGACGATGGCGCTAAAACTGAACCGTCGGCCACCTTTTACAACCTTTGCCACTCGGTTAATGTGGACCACCTTTTCAATTAGCTGAACTTCATCATCTCCTTCAAACAATGGAACTCTCCCCTACCCTTCGTCAGAAACCGCATTTTTGGCTCGCAAATCCATTCTTAAAACCGGATGACGAACCCCAAGACTCTAATTCGTTTCCCTCAATCACAGAAACCGGAAATCAGGCCCCATCAAAATTGAAGTCCGCTTTCCCTCGCCGCATTTGATAGGGATTCTAAACGTCCGTGGTATAAAAAACCATTTCGATCAAATGCAATTTTCTTTATCCCTTTTGAAAGGACCGCAGCCCCAATGGCTTTCCCAACGATGGCGGCGCCTTTCTTGTTGCCCCCATTCTTGCCGATCTCAGAAGCCAGATCTTTCGATAGAGAAGACGCCGCAACCAAGGTCTGACCTGTCGTATCATCAATCAGCTGAGCATAAATATGCTTCCCGCTCCTGAAAACACACAGGCGAGGCTTCTCTGAGCTTCCCTTCACGTGCTTTCTGACACGCATTTTACGTTTTAGTCTTCTTTTCCCGCTACTCGCAGCACCCATTTCGGCAATCCCTTCACTCTGTTCGTGCAATCCTGGTTAAGTGGCCGCTCCAGCTTTTCCTGCTTTTCTCCGAATCATTTCACCCGCATATTTAATCCCTTTACCTTTGTAAGGCTCGGGCTTACGCAAACTTCGAATTTTAGCGGCTGTCCTGCCCAATAATTCTTTATCAATTCCCATTAACAAGATCTTGTCTTTATTTACGTTCGCATCGATGCCATCTGGAAGTTCGAAATGAACGGGATTCGAATACCCCAGGTTGAATATGGCCGTCCTACCTTTCAGCTCCGCCCGGTATCCAACACCCACAATTTCAAGTGCCCTTTCAAACCCTTTGGTCACACCCGTGACCATGTTCAAAATAAGCGCCCCGAAAAGCCCGTGAAGCGCCCGCGTTTCCCTGTGGTTATCGCTTACGGACAGCAACAGGTTTTCATCATTAATTTCAACCTTAATCTTATCGTGTATGCGACGTTGAAGGACACCTTTCGGCCCTTTTACGGTCATCATATCCCCGTTCATCTTGACCTCAACATCCTTTGCTATGGGGATGGGCCGTTTGCCTATGCGTGACATCAAAAACCTCCGGATTTTTGCATTTTATGATATCTTGGGAATCTACCAAACAGCGCAGAGAATTTCACCACCCACTTTTTGCTTCCGCGCCTCGCGATCCGTCATGATCCCTTTAGAGGTCGAAACAATATTCACGCCGTACCCGTTTAGCACTTCGGGTATTTCATTATACCCCGCATAAACACGGCAACTTGGTTTGCTGATCCGCTTGAGCCCTTCAATGACGGGAATGCCGTTCTTATCAAATTTCAGAAATACTCTGATGTACCGATGCTGACCATCAGAAATGATTCTGAGATTCTTGATATAACCCTCTGACTTAAGCACATTGGCCAAATTGATTTTTAACGTGGAACTGGGAATGTTAACAATTTCATGTGCTGCCTGCAGCGCGTTTCGAATACGTGTCAGCATATCAGCAACTGGATCCGTCATACTCATTGTTCACTTTGCCCCCTGATTACTATGAACCCGAACCACCTTACCCCGGGTTGAAGAATTCCAAAATTTACCAGCTTGATTTAACCACCCCAGGGAGTTCCCCTTTTGAGGCCATGCTCCTGAAACAGATTCGGCAAATCCCGAATGTCCTTAAATAGGCCCTCCGCCGTCCACATATCGGGCAACGGTTGTACTGACGGCTCGAAAACTTTGGTTTCCTTTGGGCTTTTACAATAAGCGACTTCCTAGCCAAAATAACCCCCTCATTCAATAAAACAGCATTAGTTTCGGAAAGGCATCCCCAAATGCCTCAGCATAAAGCGACTTTCTTCATCAGTTTCAGCCGTGGTGACGAA
>CAZPQA010000022.1:4136-6987 GCA_964588535.1 uncultured Desulfobacteraceae bacterium | reverse complement strand
CCAAATGCCTCAGCATAAAGCGACTTTCTTCATCAGTTTCAGCCGTGGTGACGAAAGTAATGTTCAGGCCTTTTATTTTATCAACTTTGTCATAGTCGATTTCAGGAAATACAATGAATTCTTTTACGCCAATACTGCAATTCCCTCTGCCATCAAAAACGTTGGGCTTAATACCCCGAAAATCGCGAACACGCGCAAGTGATGCATTGAAAAGCTTATCCACGAATTCGTACATGCGCTCCCGCCTGAGCGTTACCATACAGCCGATCGGCATCCCTTCTCTCAATTTAAAACCGGCAATGGACTTTCGGGCTTTGGTTACAACGGCCTTTTGACCGGCAATCATACTGAGTTCATTGACACCGGCATCAAGGATTTTGATATTCTGGATCGCTTCACCCAGACCCATATTTAAAACAACTTTTTCGATCCGAGGTGCAGCCATGATGCTCGGATATTTGAACTCCTCCATCAGAGCAGGCACCACTTCAGAATTATATTTTTCCTTCAATCGAGACAACGACTCACCCTCCAAGGTTTCAGGCACTCTTTATGTGGACCTGGAAAACATTTGGTTAAATCAAAGCGCGGGAGGCAAGGTTCAAGCTACGTGTATCAATCAGGAGAACTTGCCTACTTGTCTAGCGGCTCTCCGCATTTCTTACAAACACGTATCTTCGATCCATCCTCCAATACGCTTTTTCCGATACGTGTCGGCTCAGCGCATTTATCACAGACAAGCATCACATTTGAAATCTTGAGCGGTGCTTCTTTTTCAATGATACCACCCTGTCCCATCTGCGGGTTCGGCTTGGAATGCCTTTTGATCATGTTGATTTTTTCAACAATCAACTTTTCCTTCTCAACGTCAACCTTCAAAACCGTGCCGATTTTCCCTTTTTCTTTTCCAACCAGCACAATGATTTTGTCATTTTTTTTTATTCTTGGATGTTTTTTCCGCACGCCAATTACTCCTGCTTGAAAATTCCCAGATCCCGCAAAAAAAGAAATCAACCGCTTTTTAAAGAACTTCCGGAGCCAGAGAAATAATTTTCATGAAGTTCTTACCCCTTAATTCTCTTGCAACCGGTCCAAATATTCTCGTCCCGACAGGTTCGCTTTGCTCGTTGATTAAGACTGCGGAGTTATCATCAAATTTAATATGAGATCCATCAGGCCTGCTGATCTCCTTCGCTGTTCTGACAATGACCGCTTTGACCACGTCGCCCTTTTTTACTTTGGAGTTGGGCATCGCCTCCTTAACCGCCACGACGATAATATCTCCAACGTATGCATATCGCCTTTTGGATCCACCCAAAACCTTTATACAGGAGACAACCTTGGCTCCGGAATTATCGGCTATTCTCAATCTCGTTTCAGTCTGTATCATCTGCTCAGCTCCGATGAATCAATATCGCGTTTTATTAGTCCGCGATATTCCCCTTCTCAATAATATCAGCCACAGCCCATCTTTTGCGCTTACTGATGGGACGGCTTTCAACAATTCTCACTTTATCACCAATACCACAACTGTTCTGGGGATCATGGGCCATATATTTGGAACGTTTCCGAAGGTACTTTCCATAGGTCGCATGCTTTGTTAACCGTTCAACCATTACCAGAACGGTCTTATTTGCCTGATTACCCATAACCGTGCCAACCAGTTTTCGTTGCTGTCCACGCTCTGTCATCACACCCTCATGTTATTTGCCCATTTTATTCCTTGGGGCCTGAAATTTCCATTTCCCTGATTACCGTCTTTACACGCGCCAAGTTCTTTTTTGTCTTCACTAACATGGCCGTGTTCCCAAGCTGTCCAGTCGCCTTTTGAAACCGCAGGTTAAATAGTTCCTGACTCGCCTCCCTTGCGCGCTCTTCAAGCTCCTCAACGCCCAGATCTCTAAGTTTACTCGCCTTCATGATTTCAACCTCTCCTGCTCATGAATCTGGTGGCAAAGGGCAACTTGTGCCCTGCAAGACGAAACGCCTCGCCAGCCACTTCCTTCGTAACGCCTTCCAACTCATACAGGACACGGCCAGGCTTGACGACGGCAACCCAACCGTCTGGTGCCCCTTTACCCTTACCCATTCTGGTTTCAAGGGGTTTCTTCCCAATCGGCTTATCAGGAAAGATCCTGATCCAAACTTTCCCGCCACGCTTCACATGCCGTGTTACCGCAATCCTGGCAGATTCAATCTGCTGGGAAGACATCAAGCCGCACTCGGTTGCCTGCAATCCGAACTCGCCAAATTCGAGCGTAGCACCACGCATTGCCTTTCCTTTGGTCCGCCCTTTTTGCTTCTTTCGATATTTGACTTTTTTTGGGCTAAGCATCAGCTCTTCCTACTTTCTGTTTCTTCTCAGGCAATATTTCACCCTTAAAAATCGTTACTTTTACGCCTATAACACCATAGGTTGTAAACGCTTGCGCAAATCCGTAATCAATATCTGCCCGGATCGTGTGAAGCGGTACACGGCCTTCCCTGTACCATTCCCGCCGCGCCATCTCCGCACCGCCCAGCCTTCCAGCGCAGGCAATTTTTATACCTTGGGCGCCGAACCGCAATGCTGAGGTCACACTTTTTTTCATGGCCCGTCTGAATGCAACGCGCCGTTCAAGCTGAGTGGCGACATTTTCCGCAACCAATTGAGCGTCAACCTCTGCTTTTCGCACTTCCTGAATATCTAGGATAACATCACGCTTGATCATTTTTTCAAGATCTTTTTTTGTTTTCTCAATTTCAACGCCTTTTTTCCCAATCACAATACCCGGCCGCGCCGTATGCATTCTGATACGAACCTTGCTCGCAGCTCTCTCGATCTCGATCTTTGACACACCGGCCTGATAAA
>CAZPQA010000022.1:0-4036 GCA_964588535.1 uncultured Desulfobacteraceae bacterium | reverse complement strand
CGAACCTTGCTCGCAGCTCTCTCGATCTCGATCTTTGACACACCGGCCTGATAAACGCGTTTCTTCAAGAACTTCCGAATCCTATAGTCTTCATAGACAAAGGTGCTATACTGACCTCTAGCAAACCACCTCGAATCCCAATTCCTGATGATTCCCAATCTAAAACTGATTGGATGAACTTTCTGTCCCAATATTCACCTCCAGTGTGTTCAAGAGACCTTTTCCTGGTTAAACAATGCCCAGCTTACGACTTTTCATCCAGAACAACGGTTAAATGGCTGGTCCTTTTAAGTATCTTAGTTGCCCGCCCCAAAGCTCTGGGGCGCCACCTTTTATGGGTTGGGCCCTCATCCGCATAAATTTTTGAGACGTAAAGATTGTCCACATCCATATCCGTATTTTCCTGCGCGTTGGCGACCGCAGAGTCGACCAGTTTCTTGAGGATTTTGGCGCCCTTTTGAGGCGCAAAGGAGAGCAGACCCAACGCATCTTCAACCCTTTCTCCCCGGACCTGCGCCATAACCAAACGAATCTTCTGAGGGGAGATCCTCACAAACCTTGCTACTGCCTTGACTTCCATATTCCCTTCTCACAAATCTTTCAATAACCTGGAATCAGATTCTTGAATTTCCCGGTTTTACGACGCTTCAGTCTATCTTTTCAGGCCGTCACCATGGGCAACAGGTTGGCTTTTAGCCCTTCAACTTGCTTTTCCTGTCCCCTGCATGGCTGTAAAAAGTACGTGTTGGTGCAAACTCCCCCAACTTGTGGCCCACCATGTCCTCTGAAACAAACACAGGCAAAAATTTTCTACCATTGTGCACCGCAAACGTTAAGCCGACAAATTCAGGAAGCACAGTGGACCTGCGAGACCAGGTTTTTATGATCTTCCGACTCATGGTTTCCCTTGCTTCATCGGCCTTCTTTATCAAATGCCCATCGACAAACGGCCCCTTCTTAAGAGATCTTGCCAAAGCACCTCCTCCTCTTCCCTGTTATCTATTCAAAATGCTTCAACAGAAATACCGAAAACCGACAAACCTTATTTAGACCGGCGCTTAACAATAAATCTGTCACTGCTCTTGCGAACTCTTGTTTTGTATCCCTTCGTGGGCACCCCCCAAGGGGTAACCGGGTGTCGGCCACCGGAAGATTTTCCTTCCCCGCCACCATGGGGATGGTCAACAGGATTCATGGCAACGCCCCTCACATGGGGCCTCTTGCCCAGCCATCTTTTTCTGCCGGCTTTTCCAATGGATATTTTTTCATGTTCCAGATTGCCGACCTGGCCAATCGTGGCTTTACAGGCCAGTGGTATAAGCCGGACCTCACCGGAAGGCAGTTTGACCTGTGCGTATTTTCCCTCTTTGGCCATCAGTTGACAATAACTGCCGGCACCTCTTGCCATTTGCCCACCATGTCCGATGTTCAGTTCAATGTTGTGGACATGTGTTCCCAAGGGTATCACCTTGAGGGGAAGTGCATTGCCGATACGGATTTCAGAACCCTCTCCTGACATCAGCGAGTCACCCACAGAGAGATTCTTAGGGGAAAGGATATACCGCTTTTCCCCATCCACATAATGCAAAAGCGCAATATTGGCGGATCGATTGGGATCATATTCGATGAAAGCCACTTTGGCCGGAATACCATCTTTATCCCGTTTGAAATCGATAAGCCGATAGGCCCTTTTGTGACCACCCCCCCTATGCCTGGAGGTCATACGACCATTTGAATTCCGACCCCCCTTTTTATTCAAGGGCCTCAGAAGGCTTTTTTCAGGCTTGTTCCGCGTTATGTCCTCGAATGTAGAAGTCGTTTGAAATCTCTTGCCGGGAGATGTGGGTTTGCTGGATTTAATGCCCATACTTTGCTCCGAATCCCAAGTTAAAATTACCTAATCCTGTTTGTTCCTTACACTTCTAGAAATTACGTGCCTTCGAAAAACTCGATGCTTTCGCCCGGAGCAAGCTGAATAATTGCTTTTTTCCAATGAGGTTTTCGGCCCACATGCTTTCCCATTCTCCTGCTCTTGCCGCGCATGTTCATTGTTCGCACATCCAATACTTTGGTCTTGAAGAGTGCTTCAACGGCCCGCCGGATCTCAATCTTATTGGCCTGTCTGTGCACTTTAAAGGAAACCTGGTTCACTTCCCCTTTTTGAAAGTTGGCTTTTTCCGTGATGTGCGGCTCCTTGATCACTTGATAGATATCCATTACGAACCCAATGCCTCCTGTATCTTATCAACGGCCATTCGCTCAAGAAAAAGGGTATCGTATTTCAGGATGTCATAAACATTCAATCCCTCACACCGCATTACCTTTACCTTCGGCACGTTCTTAGAAGATTTTTCCAGGTTCTCCGATTTGCCGTTCGTCACAATCAGCGCTTTACGGATATCAAATTGATCCATGGCCTCAACAAAAGGTTTGGTCTTGATTTCAGGAAGGGCAAAATCATCTATGACAAACAGCTGGTCACACTCGACCTTGTCGGAAAGAGCCATGCACAACGCGGCTTTTTTAACTTTTTTGTGGACCTTTTGATCATAGTTGCGCGGAGACGGACCGAAAGCCACACCGCCACCTTTTCTGATGGGAGATGAAGCCGTACCGACTCTCGCCCTTCCAGTGCCTTTCTGTCGCCAAAGCTTGGCGCTGGAGCTTTTTACGGCAGCCCTGTTCTTTACTGCCGCAGTACCCGATCTGCGCCCCGCCAGTTGTGCAACGACAACCTGATGAAGAACATGCTTCTTGATTGGAACCGAAAATACCTTCTCCTCCAGTTCCACTTCCGAGACTTTTTCTTTCTCTAAGTTATATACGTCCAAGACAGTCATTCGGCGCCCCTGCCTGCATGATTATAATTAAAAATTAACCGCTTAACATACAATGAGCGGATCAAAACAACCCGCTCATTCACAGTGTTGAATCTACTAAGCCTTAACAATTTCCAAAAGATTTCCCGGCGCGCCGGGAACAGGTCCCCTAATCAATAATACATCCATATCGGGTCTAATATCGACCACTTTCAAATTCTTGGTCGTTACATGGGTATAACCCATCCTGCCTGGCATTTTCCTGCCCTTGATCACCTTGGCAGGATCGGCGCTGCAGCCGATGGACCCCGGAATCCGATGGGAACGGGATCCGTGGGTTTTCTTTCCCCCGCCAAATCCCCATCGCTTTATGACACCCGCAAATCCCCTGCCCTTACTTCTTCCCCGAACGTGAACCGTATCACCGATGGAAAAGATATCGGACTTGATTTCCTGCCCCAGTTCAAATACGTCCACATCATCCACTCGCACCTCATTCAGGTAGGAGAAGCATTTACCGCCGGACGTCTCAAAATGCCCTTTCAGAGGTTTGTTGGTTTTTTTCTCATCTTTAGGCCCAAAACCGATCTGGATGGCATTGTAACCTTCTTTTTCAAGGGTCTTTTTCTGTGTTACGACACAGGGCCCTATTTTCACCACAGTGACCGGTTCGCTTTTTCCTTCTTCGAGGAAGTACCTTGTCATACCTATTTTCTTGCCAAAAAGCTTGTTGACCATAAGAATTCAACTCCAATATCACCGTCTGCCGCTTCCGTAGCATTTACCCCTGAGCCATTATAAAAAGGCGTTTTAGGTCTTTTTCAAAACGCACCCACCAACTACAACTTGATCTCCACATCCACGCCAGCCGCCAAGTCAAGCTTCATGAGGGAATCAACGGTCTGCTGTGTCGGTTCCAATATGTCCATTACCCGCTTGTGGGTTCTTATCTCAAATTGTTCCCGGCTCTTTTTGTTCACGTGAGGTGACCTGAGCACGCAAAATTTGTTGATCACCGTGGGCAATGGAATGGGTCCTGCCACCCTTGCGCCTGTCTCCTTGGCGGTATCGACGATTTCCAGAGCGGCGCGATCCAGCAATTTATAATCATATGCCTTTAGGCGGATCCGGATTTTTTGGTTGGTTAGCATGCCCCACTCCCTTATTCAATAATTTCGCTGATGACGCCGGCCCCGACGGTCCGGCCACCCTCGCGA
>CAZPQA010000021.1:1845-39131 GCA_964588535.1 uncultured Desulfobacteraceae bacterium | reverse complement strand
TCGGCACCATGTACCGGGGTTTTGAGAACCTTTTGAAAGGAAGAGCCCCCCTGGATGGGCTGGTGATTACCCCCAGGATATGCGGTATATGCAGTACGGCCCACCTGAAGGCCGCTGTTAAGGCCCTGGACATGATTGCCGGGGTCCGTGTCCCGGACGACGCGTTGCGGGTGCGGAATCTCACACTGATGGCCGAGCAGCTTCAAAACGATTTGCGGCATACCTTCCTGCTCTTTACACCCGACTTTGCCAGCCCGGCCTACCGGGAGCATTCCCTTTTTGAAGAAGCGGTCAAACGCTACCGTCCCCTTAAGGGCGAGACGGTTGTCTCCACGATCCGTGAAACCAAGAAAATACTTGAAATCATTGCCATACTCGGAGGACAATGGCCTCATTCCTCTTTCATGGTGCCGGGGGGGGTGGTGTCGGTTCCCGGACAGAATGACATCAGCCAGTGTCGCAGCCTGCTGGCCAATTTTCGTCACTGGTATGAACGCCGGGTTCTGGGATGTACACTGGCGCGCTGGTCGGATGTCAAAACCCTTGAAGACCTTGACCTATGGCTCCATGAAAAACGGGAGCATCAGGAAAGTGAACTGGGGTTTTTTATCCGTTTTTCAAGGGAGGCGCAACTTCACCAACTGGGGAGTGGACACCAGAATTTCATCAGCTTCGGAGCCTATGAGATGCCCCTGAACACTGGCGTAAAACCCCCGTCCGCAGGGTTGTATCTTTTTCCGCCGGGCTTTTCCAAAAACAATCAGATGAGCCCTTTTGATCAAGAAAAGATCGCGGAAGACGTCACTTTTTCCCATTTCAAATCTGATGGCCCATTTAAAATCTGGGCCCGGCATCCCTTTGAAGAAACCAGCGTTATAGAGATGCCCCATATCAATAATGACGCCTACTCCTGGGGAAAGGCCCCGAGATATGATGGATATCCCGCCGAGACCGGCCCGCTGGCGGAGCTTGTGATGGCCTCGAATCCGCTTATTGAAGGATTTTTAAACAAAGACGGGCCCAATGTGTTTCTTCGCCAGTTGGCCCGTCTAATCAGACCCACTTTTTTATTGCCTGTCATGGACTATTGGCTCAAGGAAACCGGTGTGGGAAATGAGATCTTCTACCGAAAAAACGAGCCACAGGAAAAGGGTCGGGGTTTCGGTCTGGTCCAGGCCCACCGGGGAGCACTCGGCCACTGGGTAACCCTTGAAGATGGAAAAATTGCACAATACCAGGTCATCACGCCAACGACCTGGAATGCGTCCCCCCGGGATAAAAACGGTATCAGAGGCCCCTGGGAGGAAGCCCTTGTGGGAACTCTGATAAAAAACCCGGAATACCCGGTTGAAATCGAACACACGATCCGTTCTTTCGACCCCTGCATGGTATGTTGTGTCCATGCCGTAGAAGGGCTTGACAAACGGCCGGCCCAAAAGATTTTCTGCTAGTGGAGAGAGAATAAAATATGCCAGCGCGTCCCCTGCCAAAACCATCCGGAACTGATTCTCCTGCCCTGATTAAGGCACTTTTGTCAGAAAATGCCCTCCTTCGAAAAGAGATTCGTGTGGCCAGAGAAGCGGCCGAGATCACGGCAAGCCTGGTCGTCAAGCAGTTCGAGGAAACAGAGCGGGTTCTCCAGAAGCTACAAGATGCCAACGCACAGCGAAAAGCGGTCCTTGACTCGGCCACCCGGATCGCCATCATTGCCGCCGATTTGAACGGGACCATTTCGGTTTTCAATACCGGTGCTGAAAATCTCCTGCAATACCGGGCCGAAGAAGTCATCGGAAAAGTCACACCTGAAATATTTTTTCTGAAATCCGAACTGGCGCGCCACCTTGAAGCCATCAAGGTGGATTCAGGTCGTGACATAAAAGGATATGAAGTCTTTTTAGAATACGCCAGGCAGGGAAGAAAGGAGCAACAGGAATGGACATATCTTAGGAGGGATGGAACCCGCTTTCCCGCAGTCCTTTCCATCAGCGCGCTCCGGGATCCTGAAGGGGTTCTCTACGGCTTTTTGTGTATCGCCATGGATGTGACCGAGAAGAAACGATCCGAAAAGGCACTGGCGGAGAGCGAAGCGAACTACAGATTTCTCATCGACAATATTCCCAATATCGTTTTTCGCGGATACGCCGATGGGTCAATGGATCTTTTCGATGATAAAATTGAGACCATGACCGGGTATAAGAAAGAACTTTTTGATTCACAGGAGGTTAAATGGTTCGATCTCATTTTGGAGGAGGACCGCCCTCATGTTCGACAGAAATTCATCGATGCCCTGAGATCAAGCAAGTCCTATATTCGAGAATATCGTATTCGAAGGAAAGACGGAGAAATCATATGGATTGAAGCGTGCAGCCAGATTGTGTGTGACGAAAGTGGAAACATCGACTTTGTCACCGGATCTTTCCTGGATGTCACGGAGCGAAAACGCTCGGAATACGCCCTTCATGAATCGGAGCAGAAATACCGTTCTCTCTTCATCAGCGGTCCGAATCCCATTTTCGTCCTGGATCGCGAAACCCTGACCATCCTGGACGCCAGCCCCTCTGCTGAAGAGACCTATGGCTATTACAAAGACGAACTGATCGGGCGGAACTTTGAAGAGTTGGGCACCTTTGAATATGAAGATGAGTCCCTTTCACTCCTGGAAAGCAGCGACTGGTCTGACAGTTGCGTCTTCAGCCAGCGGATCAAGCACTTTCGCCAGGGAGGGGAACCCTTTTACGTGGAAGTCAAAGCCTGCCCCACAACTTATCAGGGAAAACCGGCCATTATTCTGGCCGCATCGGACATTACCGAAATCATCGAAAAAGACGCCCAGCTTTTTCAAACGAGTAAGATGACGACCCTCGGGGAGATGTCGGCCGGAATTGCCCATGAACTCAACCAGCCCCTGAATGCCATTAAGATCGGCAGTGATTTTTTGAAAAAGCAGATTGAACGTAATCAACCCATACCTTCCGAGGAACTGCATCAGGTCGTCAGCGCCGTATCCACGCAGGTAAACAGAGCTTCCGAAATCATTCAGAGTCTCAGGGAATTCGGTCGAAAACCTGATTTCCATAAAGAGAAAGTCGACGTCAATGCAACCATCAAAGATGTTATGAAAATTATCGGCCAACAGCTCAGCCTTCAAAACATCAAGGTGGTCTACGACCTGGGCGAAACCGTCCCACCGATCCTGGCCAATAAGAACCGCCTGGAACAGGTTATCTTTAACCTGGTGACCAATTCCCGCGATGCCATCGAGAATCAAGCACATCTCCCGGAAGATTCGGGGGAAAACATCATTGCCATATCTACCTGGTCTGAACAACGAACGCATTTGAATATGACCATATCGGATACGGGCACCGGAATACCGGAAAAGAATGTAGAAAAGATATTTGAACCGTTTTATACCACCAAGGAAGTGGGGCAAGGCATGGGATTGGGGCTTTCCATCACCTACGGCATCATCAGAGATTTTGGGGGAACCATTAAGGTGGAAAGCCAGCCGGGCGGGGGAAGCCGTTTTCACCTCCGCTTTCCCTCGGCATAAAAGCTGTTAATTTAGAAGGCTGTCCCATTGTTTTTTTAACCTTTTGAACCCGGTTTATTTTAAGAAAGATACCGAAATGAAAAAAATTCTGATCATTGATGATGAAAAAACCACATTACAAATGATGAAATTTTTTCTGGGGGCCTGCGGCTACGAGGTCTTAACCGCAGAAAATGCCGACTCGGGCCTTGAAATCTTTGAAAAGGAGTTCCCGCCAATCGTCTTGACCGACATCAAGATGCCGGGAAGAGATGTTTTTTCCGTACTGAAAATGATCAAAGCCATGCGCCCCGAAACAGAAGTGATGGTCGTCACTGGACATGGGGATAAGGAGCTGAAGAAAAAGGCCTTTGATCTTGAAGCAGCCGAGTTTTTCAACAAACCCCTGGATACGGATGCACTTGACGCGGCCCTTAAAAGAATCGAAAAAAAGATCGGTATTTGACCGGGGCCAAAACGTCCATCCTTTAAGGGCCTCGGCCCTATGACTCGACCATCCTTTCCAGTTCGTTGTAAGGGATGAGCCAGCAGACATCATAAGGTTGCAGCGTCACACCCAGTTTTCCGTCTTTGGCGATCCAACCCCGTTTCCCCATAAGATCGTACCAGTGACCGTTCTCAACGTCGAGTTTTGAAAGGGGTATCGCTGTTTGGCAAACCCTGCCGGTCACATTGGTCAAGGCCAGAATATGCTGATCGCCGTCAGGGGATATCCTCAGAACGGTAAAAATATCAGGAGAGATCATCAGGACACGCTGATCTCCATTCGGGTGGAAAGCGCGCTGTCGTACCCGGATATTCCCAATCCAGCTGAGCTGGCGAGCGATTTGCGCAAGCCTGGAATCAGGGTTTTCCAATTTTTCAAGCAGTGACTCTTCTTCAACCACCTTGCGGTTGATATCCCGTTTTGACTTTGTTCTCAAAACCGCTTCAATGTCGTTGCGGGTTCCGATCAACCCATGAAAATATATGGCCGGCACACCCCGAAGCGCAAAGGAAATGCTCCTTGAGGCAATGAAACGTTTTACCTGTAAGGTAATACCCTCATCGCTGTTGTCATGGTTGATGGCGCTGAACCAGGTGCTGTTAACTTCGTAAGGCTCGTCCTTGCCATCTTTCCCCGTCTTGTAAGAGACAAAGGCCCCGTGTTCCCTTGCCGTTTGAATGATGAAATCGATATCTTCCCCGGACAGGATGTTTTTCACCCCCATAAGCCCGATGCCGTCGTGGGTATCAAGCATGTTGAGGAAGGTCGTGGAATTGGAGACATATTTCAAATTCTCTGCCCACCGGGATAGCGCCGTTGCATCTTCCTTGTAAAAAGTGTGCAGAACCAGTGGGGGAAGGGCAAAATTATAGACCATCTGTGCTTCATCATGGCCATTTCCGAAGTAGGAGACGTTTTCTTCATGGGGCACATTGGTTTCCGTAAGTACAGCGGCCCAGGGCGCCACTACATTAAAAACATCCCGCAGGAGTTTGATAATTTCGTGCGTCTGTTCCATGTGCACAGAGGACGTTCCAAGTTCCGCCCACAGATAGGTCACGGCGTCCAAGCGAAGGATATCAGCCCCCCGGCGCACATACAGCAGCATGGTTTCAATGATAAACATGAGCACATCCGGATTTTTGTAATTAAGGTCTATCTGATCTGCCGAGAAGGTGGTCCACACATATCTATCGCCATCAATTGTACGGAATTTTGTCAGGAGGTCAGAGGTTCGAGGACGAACGATGATCTTCCGCTGCTCCGGTGTCAGTGCGTCACGGGATTTGTATGCAGTGGCAATGTCACTAAATAACGGATTGCCGTTCAGAAATTCCTGAAACGCGGGACTCTTGGCGGAGATGTGGTTGAGGACCCCGTCAAACATGAGCTGGTAACGCTTCCCCATATCCTCAATATCCTGCCAGGATCCCAAATTGGGATCAACGCTTTCAAAATCAGTGACAGAAAACCCCTTATCGGAAGAGTAGGGAAAGAAAGGAAGGATGTGCAGGGTATTAAAGGTATCCCTGAGACCGGGACGTTGTACAAATTCGTCCAGACAGTCCAGGGGAGAGTGACCTTCCCCGCGAAGCAGATCGCCGTAAGTGATGAGAATCATATCCCGTTGTGTAAAACGGTTTTGAGGATCAAACCCCTGTTCCTGATCGATCATTTCCTGGGGCTTATGGGCGTAGTGTACCCTGAGAATTCTTTCGAGCTCCGGCATATATTTTTCAGCCACTGCTTCCCCGTAAAGAAGCCGAAGCCTGCCCATCATCCTCTCCCGTACTTTGCCGGGGATTTCCAGGAGCGGTCTCGAAAAGTCCGGTTGCGCATAGTGAGGCATTCGCATACTCTGGCTCGACTTTTCCCCCTCGAAACTTCCGGAATAATCTTTTGGTTCTGAATTTTCCATTACCTACCTTTTCTCCTTTAAATCAAAAAAAGATTCAGTTTTTGAAATAATGAGATCCACATCTATCTTCTAGCTCAACAACATCGGCAAAAGAGAATCAATCAATTTCCGTTCATTGGCCATTAGCGATCGCCACTTGAGATCATATACTTTATAAGGGCCCTTTCCGGATAACAATTTGATAACCGCAACTCTCATCTCATTTTCAGAGTCCCGACTATAACGCACCCAAAGTACCTTTTGAACGTCAAGATCAAATTCCCTGCAAACACCTATAACCAGATCCTGATAGCGTTTATAAATAGAATGACCTTCTTTCGTATCCGCGGCAAGGACAATGACAGGCTTGAGCAATACCACATCAGGCTTTTCAGAGGAAAAATCAACAATGGTGAGGTAATGGGATCCCGACCACCAGCTTACCGGCTTATGGTCACCATCTTTTTTACCATCCCAGGAAAATTTTCCATTGAAAATGATCATCCTGATTCCTTCCACGAAATGCAGTCACCGGGGCAGTTTTTTATGGCCTCATCAACGTCCTCCTCAATGTAGTCATCCGAATGAATCACTTCCACATATCCGGCCTCATTGATTAGAAATGTCATCGGGCATAAATCAACGCAGATGCCGCACATGCTGCAATCGCTTAGATCAACTTCGGGGTTCTTCATGAAGGGTTAACCGCCATTTTTCCACAAAAAACCGTTCCACATCCTCAAAAGCCGATTTCAAATGAGCGAAATCTTCGGCGGCGCCGTGAAGGGTACCGGCCTTTCCCTTGAGTTCAAGCGCGTGGGCCAATTTACGGAACTTTTCAGCACCCATATTCGCAGCCGCCCCTTTGATAGAATGGGCCGACGCTTCCACACTTGATGAATCCTCCTCCTTGATGGCCGCTTCCAGCCGAGCCAAATGAAGCGATGTATCTTTAAGAAAAAGATCTATGATTTCGTGTTCAAAATCCTGGTCCCCACCGCTTAAATCCTTCAAACGCTTTAAGTCCACAGCCAAGTCCGGATCAGACGGATAACGACGCACCCCCACAGACGGCCTGATAACCTTCATCCCCGCCCAGCGCTGAACCATCTCCAGCAACCCTTTGGGCTTCACCGGCTTTGAAATGTAGTCATCCATGCCGGCTGCAATGCACTTTTCCCGATCCCCCTTCATGGCATGTGCCGTCATGGCGATGACAGGCAGTTCACTGAACTCCGACGCCATTTTCCTGATTTCGGCGGTCGCCGCATATCCATCCATCTCGGGCATTTGAATATCCATGAAGACCATGTCATAAGACGCATTTTTGAGTGCTGCCACCGCCTCAATACCGTTATTGGCCACATCAACCCTGTGCCCGGCTTTTTCAAGTATTCGTAGTGCCACCTTCTGGTTCACCGGATTATCTTCCGCCACCAGCAACCGGGCCTTTCTGACAGCATCCTCTCCCAGGCTATGCCGGGTAATGATCCCTGAAACCCGGTCTTTCTGTTCGGAGCGGTCCGCAATATCGGGGTCCACAAGCGTTTCAGCCAAGGCATCTAAAAGCTGGGATTGGCGGACCGGTTTGGTCAGATACGCCGCACAACCCAATTCCTTAAATCGGCGCGCATCGCCTCGCTCTCCCACGGAAGTCAGGATTAATATACGGGTATTGTCCATAAGGGGTTCGGAACGAACAGCACGAGTTGCATCTTCACCATCCATTTCAGGCATCTGATGGTCCAGTAAAATGGCATCGAAGGGGCGGTCCTCTGCCATTCTCCGGTTCAACAATGAGAGCGCTTCCCTGCCGCTTTCAACCTCTTCCGGAAAACAGCCAAAGGATACAAGCATTTTGTTCAGGATGGTGCGATTGGTGGTGTTATCGTCCACAATCAGGATGTGACTTCCCCTGACGCTTTGACGGGTTTTCATGGGAAGTTTTTGACGCTTGTCCTGTTTCCCGAAGGGTACGGTAAACCAGAAAGTACTCCCTTTCCCCTCCTCGCTCTCCAGACCTATCTCCCCCCCCATCAATTCCACCAGCCGCTTTGAAATACTCAAACCCAGGCCGGTCCCCCCGAACCGACGTGTGGTACTCCCGTCCACCTGGGTAAAACTGTCGAAAATAGCCGCCTGACGATCCCGTGGAATACCGACACCGGTGTCGGAAATGGCGAATCGAATGAAGACCCGGTTATCCCCTTCCCGAATCATTGCCGCATGGATATCCACGTTCCCTTTTTCCGTGAATTTGATCGCATTCCCGGAGAGGTTCACCAGGACCTGCCGCAACCGTTCAGGATCGCCACGCAGCCTGACTTCACAGTAGGGATCCACAAAACACG
Organism: uncultured Desulfobacteraceae bacterium; assembly: GCA_964588535.1. GTDB lineage: Bacteria > Desulfobacterota > DSM-4660 > Desulfatiglandales > Desulfatiglandaceae > NaphS2. The sequence continues at coordinate 30,843 of CAZPQA010000021.1, read as the reverse complement.
TAAATTCGACCTGTTTGGCCTGAGCATTGGGCGCCATCATTTCGCCCACCCCTTCAACCACATACCGAAGGTCGAAACCGATTTCCTCAAATTCCAGTTTGCCGGACTCTATCTTTGAAAAATCAAGGATATCATTGATCAAAGTGAGCAGGCCGTTTGCGGCGCTTTTCACGGTCTCGGCATAATCCCGTTGCTCAGTATCCAGATCCGTTTCCAGCAACAGTTCGGTCATGCCGATGACGGCGTTCATGGGCGTTCGAATCTCATGGCTCATGTTGGCCAGGAACTGACCCTTGGCCATGCTGGCGGCCTCGGCTTCACGACGGGCCTTAACCAGTTGGTTAACATTTTCCTTGAGAGCGGTTTCAGCCGCCATTTCGACGGTTCTGTCTTCATAGGTCAGCAGCTGCCGTCCGCCCCCCATATCCACAGCCCTGAACCGTATCATTTTATCGGTGCCGTCTTTACACCGCACCCTGAAAGTTCTGGGGTCAGGCCTGCCGGTTTCCCGCTCTATTTCCGCATCCGCCTGCCAGGTACGCGCCACCTCATCCCGATAGAGCGCATCCGGATAGGCTTTTTTAAACCAGACTTTTTTGTGGGGGATATCTTCCAGTGTATACCCGAAAATCTCGGTGAACATGGGGTTCACATATTCAATCACCAGATCTTTGCTGGATATGGAAATGCCGAATGGGGAACATTCCGTCAAGTGCTCAAACTGATCCCTATTTTTCACGAACTGCCTCCTCCGTGAGCCTCAACGGCTATTCTCTCAAATCTTTTTTCAGCACTTTTCCCACATTGGTCTTGGGCAAATCATCCCTGAATTCAATCATGGTGGGCAGTTTGTAGGCCGCCAGTTTATCTTTACAGTAGGAGAGAAATTCCTCTTCGGTTCCCGTCTCACCCTCTTTCAACACCACAAATACCTTGACCTGTTCACCTCTTTTCGGGTGCGGCACACCCAGGGCCGCGGCTTCCAGAACTTTTGGATGCTCGAAGAATACTTCTTCGATATCCCGCGGATAAACATTATACCCACCGGAAATGATCATATCCTTCTTTCGATCCACAATGTAGAAATAGCCGTCCTCGTCCATCTTTGCGATATCGCCGGTATGCAGCCACCCGTCCGTCAGCGTTTCGGCCGTAGCATCCGGATTGTTCCAGTATCCCTTCATGACCTGGGGACCTCTCATCAGCAACTCACCTGATTCTCCCACCGGCATGTCCGTCTCGCCATCATTTAAATCCACGATGCGGCACTCGGTATCGGAAATGGGCAGCCCGATACTTCCCACCTTCCGTTCACCGATAAACGGGTTGATGTGTGTCACCGGGGACGATTCGGTCATGCCGAACCCTTCAACGATGGTGGACCCTGTTTTGGCCTCAAAATCCCGAATCACTTCCACCGGCAACGGCGCGCTTCCGGAAAAACATCCCTTAATGGAGGTCAAATCGGCCTGCTCGAAGCCGGGATCGTTCAGCAATCCGATGAACATGGTCGGCACCAGCGGGGCAAAGGTCGGTTTGAACTTGCTGATGGCCTCCAGGAGCGGCTGCGGCTGCGGTCTGGGAACCAGAATATCCCCCCAGCCGGCATAGACGCAGAAATTCATGGTCGTGGACAGGCCGAATACATGAAAAAAAGGCAATGCCCCCAACAAAACTTCCTCTCCGTCGTTGAACCCCGGGAACCAGTGTCTGAGATGTTGCACCTGCTTGCTGAGATTGCTGTGGGTCAGCATGACGCCCTTACTGACACCTGTTGTGCCCCCTGTGTACTGGTACATGGCCGTATCCTCAAAGGATAGCTTGACCTTGGGCGGTTCACCGTTTAGCCTTGCCAGTGTGTCTTTCCAGCGGTACACATCCGGCGCGGATTTGACATCCGCTTTCAGTCCCTTTTTCTTGCCCACCAGAGGAAACAGGAGGTTCTTGGGAAAAGGCAGATAGTCGCCGATGGAGGTATAGATGATCTGTTTGATACTGGTTTTGGGCCGCAGGTCAATCATGCGGTTTCCCAGAAGATCCAGGGTAAGCAAGAGCTTCGAACCGGAATCATTGAACTGATGTTCCAGTTCCCGGTCCGTGTAAAGGGGGTTGTTCATAACAGCCGTGGCCCCGATTTTCAAAATAGCATAGTATCCCACAACACAGGGTATGACGTTGGGAAGCAGGATCGCCACGCTGTCCCCCTTTTGAATGCCGAAGTCCACCAGGCAGGCTGCAAACCGATCCACCACATCCTTGAGCTCCCGGTATGTCAGTTGGTAGCCCTGAAAAAGAAGTGCCATCGTATTGGGGAATTTTTGAGCCGAGCGGTCCAGGAACTCCGGAAGGCATGTCTCCTCGTAATCCACAAATTCCGGAACACCTTCATCATAATGGGCCAGCCATGGTTTGTCTTGATACGCATTTGATGTGGTCATGGGATCTCCTTATTCTTTCTTAGGGTTTATTCAGGGAAATACTCTGGAAAGGGCGGGCGTTGTTATTTGGAGTTTGTCTGCGAAAGGGGCTTTCACACGCGTGAAAGGCCCTTTCACGGGTTGATAATCATCAAAAAACCAATTTAATAAAATCAAGCTTTCTTATTGACCCGAAAGGTTTCATCTCCTTTTTCGAAAAAGTTGATGATCTGTGTGACGGCAGCCACACCGGCATTAATATTGGCTTCGGCGGTCTGGGCGCCCATCTTCTTGGCGGTAAAAAAGCTGCGTTCCCCGCAGGTAGTGCAGATTTCGTCTTTGCAATCCGGGGTCAGATCCGATCCGTAGCAGAAATCCGGCCTTTCAGAAAACATTTTTTTCAAGCCTTCCTCATCGATGACTTCTTTTCGAGCCGTGTTGATGAGGGCCGCCCCTTCTTTCATTTTGCTCAACAGTTCAAAATTGATGGAGTTGACGGTTTCGTCATTTCCCGGAATATGGAGGCTGATAAAATCACAGGTGGAATATAGGTCTTCCCGTGAATCCACCGGTTTGACCCCGTCGCTTTCCATGACGGTGTTGTCCACATAAGGGTCATGGGCGTAAACGTCCATACCGAATCCCTTACCCAGCCGCGCCACACATTTTCCCGCATTGCCATAGGCATGAATGCCGATGGATTTCCCCCTCAATTCCGTACCGGGTTTGCCCACATACTGGTGCCGAACCAGGTTGAGCATCATGCCGAATACCAGCTCACTCACGGCATTGCTGTTCTGCCCCGGTGTATTCATCACGCAGATACCCTTTTCAGTGGCCGCTTCAATATCGATATTGTCGTAGCCGGCCCCGCCACGCACCACCACTTTCAGGTTCATGGCGGCTTCCAAAACTTCCCGGGTGGCTTTGTCGCTACGGATAATGAGCCCATCCACGTCTTTTACGGCGTCCAATAAATCCTGCTTATCCGTATAGTTTTCAAGCAGACGCAGTTCAAAATCCGAGTTCTTGGCAAATACCTCCTGCATACGATCCACAGCAGCTTTGGCAAAAGGTTTTTCAGTGGCAACCAGTATCACTTTTGGCATTTTAAAACTCCCTATCTTTAGAATTAAACCATTGGGTTCTGGATAAACCGAAAAGTCAGTTCATCCAAACATACTAAAACAAACAAATCATTCCGGAGCCCATATAGGTTAATACCACTTCCGGAAGGGCTGTATGCTACACTTGTCAATGGATTCAATCAAGCAATAATTTATGTCTGTGTATCTTGACACCCGGCCCCTACTCTTTTAAACTGATCTTTGACATATATTGACGAAACCTCTCGACATTGAAGGAGAAGCCGTGAAAGGAAAAAAAGTCCTGGTTGGGGTTACCGGCGGGATCGCTGCTTACAAAACAGCCGAACTGGTGCGGCTTCTGGTCAAGTCGGATCTACAGGTGGAAGTGGCCATGACCGAGAGTGCCACATGGTTCATAAGCCCGCTCACCTTTGAAACCCTTTCCGAAAACAAGGTGATCACCCGCATGTTCGGACGCGCTGAAACCCCCATGGATCATATCCGATGCGGCCAGGATGCGGATCTCATCATCATTGCGCCTGCCACCGCCAACACCATTGGAAAGATCGCCCACGGCATCGGTGATGATTTTCTCTCCACCTGCATGCTGGCCGCCACCGCCAAAACCCTCATCTGCCCGGCCATGAACGATCGCATGTTCCTGAACCCGGCCGTCCAAGACAACCTGGATCTCCTTCAAAAGCGGGGCTTCAATGTCATGGCCCCCGGAAGCGGTGAACTGGCCTGCGGAACCGACGGGCCCGGCCGCCTGCCGGACCCCGAAGATATCCTGGAGCGCGCCCTGATCCTCCTGTCGGAACAGGATCTCAAAGGCCTGAAAATCCTGGTGACCGCCGGGCCCACCACGGAGTATATTGATCCGGTGAGATTCATCACCAACCGGTCGTCAGGAAAAATGGGCTACGCCCTGGCCCGAGCCGCCCTTCGAAGGGGTGCGGAGGTCGTTCTCATCAGCGGTCCCACCAACCTCAAACCGCCCCCCGGCATTCATTTCTGCCCCATCAAAACAGCGGAAGAAATGAGAGCGGCTGTTTTTGAGCATCGAAACGGCTGCCATATGATCATCAAGGCCGCAGCCGTTTCCGATTACCGGCCCAAGGAGACAGCCGACCAGAAAGTCAAGAAGGGAGCGGAATCCCTTTCCCTTGACATGGTCAAGAACCCGGACATTCTGGCCTTGCTGGGGGAAACGAAAAAAGATCGCCCGTGCATACTGGTGGGGTTTGCCGCGGAAACCGAAGACCTCGTTAATAACGCCCGGAAAAAGATCAACGCCAAGAACCTGGATATGATCGTGGCAAACGATGTTTCCAGAAAAGACGCGGGGTTTCAAACCGACACCAACGCGGTCAAAATCATCTATGCGGATGGCCGTGTGGAGGATTCCCAGCTCATGGAAAAAATCGACGTGGCGCATCTGGTGCTCGATAGAGCCAAAACGCTGAAGGATGAAAACCCTTGAACAACCGTAAAGAACTGGAAAGAATCTTTTTTGAAACCAAACGGTTGATTTCGGCCTGTGAAGAAATGGGACTTGAACCGCCCATGCTGCCGAAAGGGGCTCTGGATTTCATGGAAAGACCGGTTTTAAAAAAACCCGCCCCGCCCCCGGCGCAATCAGAGAACATGGGGAAATCAGCCTCGGAAACCCTGAAAAACAGGCCCCCTGCATCCCAATTCGTTTCTCTGGAAGCGCTCAGAGCCCATATGGGGGACTGCCAGCGGTGCGACCTTCATAACGGCAGGAAACATATTGTTTTCGGAGAAGGGAATCCAGAGGCAAGACTCGTTTTTGTGGGAGAAGGACCGGGGTTTGATGAAGACCGTGAAGGCCGGCCTTTTGTGGGAAAATCAGGACAACTTCTCACCCGGATTATTGAAAACGGAATGGGGCTCACCAGGGGATCAGTTTACATCTGCAACGTGGTCAAATGTCGCCCCCCGGGAAACCGAGATCCGAATCCCGATGAAACCAGGGTCTGTCTTCCCTTCCTTAAAGCCCAGCTCAGCATCATCGGGCCTGAAGTCATCTGCGCCCTGGGCCGGGTCGCCTGCCAGGCCCTCATGGGGGGTGATTTCAAGATCACCCGCGATAGGGGACAATGGCGCACTTACCATGGAATCCCCCTGATGCCCACGTTTCATCCGGCTTATCTCTTGAGGAATGCGGCGGCCAAACGGCCGGTGTGGGACGATGTCAAAAGCATCATGGGCAAACTGGGGCTGGAGGTGACACAAAATGGCTGATGCATCTTCAAGAAAACCCGCACTTCTTTGTCTCTCTGCATTGCTCTTTTTTCTCTTCTTACCCGTTTCCATCGCCTATTGTGAAAAATCCAATCCGGGGTCGGTCTTTGTCATCGAACTGGAAGGTCCCATCAATCCCGCCACGGCAGAGTTTGTTTTGCGCGGTCTTGAAAAGGCGAAGGAGCAGGGAGCGACCTTGGCCATTATCCAGATGGATACCCCCGGGGGCTTGGCTTCATCCATGCGCACCATTGTGAAAGCCATATTGAATTCTCCCGTTCCCGTGGTGGTTTACGTGGGACCTCGCGGCGCGGGGGCGGCATCTGCCGGCGTCATGGTGACGGTGGCAGGGCATGTGGCCGCCATGGCCCGGGGGACCAACATCGGCGCGGCCCACCCGGTCAGTGCCGGTGGCAAGGATATCGGGGGAACCATGAGCGAAAAGGTGGTCAATGATATGGCCTCCTATGCCCGGGGCGTTGCTGAACAAAAAGGGAAAAACGGCCAGTGGGTGGAAAAAGCCATACGAGAAAGCGTGTCCATTACTGCCGAAGAGGCCCACGCAAAAAAGGTGGTGGACCTGGTGGTGGATGACCTGGACGATCTTCTCAAATCCCTTGATGGCAGGGTTATCGATCTCCCTTCCGGAAAGACCACCCTCAAAACCGCAGGGCTCAAAAAAATCCATTACAAACCGGGGCTTCGGGACAAAATCCTCAAAATCATCAGCGACCCCAATATCGCCTACATCCTCATGATGATCGGTCTGGCGGGTCTGTACTTCGAGCTGTCCAACCCGGGCGCCATTTTCCCGGGCGTCATCGGCGCCATCAGCCTGATTCTGGCTTTTTTCTCCTTTCAAACGCTTCCCGTGAACTACGCCGGTGTTGTCCTCATCTTTCTGGCCATCATCTTTTTCATTGCGGAAGTGAAAGTGGCAAGCTATGGTATTTTGTCCATCGGGGGCCTGATCGCCCTGACCCTGGGCTCCCTCATGCTCTTTGAGAACATGCGGGTCTCACTCATGCTCATGCTGCCCACCATTGTTCTGGTGGGTGGCTTTTTCGTTATCGTGGCGGGTGTGGCATTTCGGGCCCTTCGCAGAAAGCCCGTGGGCGGGGCGGACGGCATCCTGGGAGAGACAGGTGTGGTCAAGGAATTGATTGAACCTGAAGGCATGGTGTTTGTGCATGGCGAAAACTGGCGGGCTTTTTCCGATGAGCGGCTTGAACCCGGTGAAACGGTTGAAGTCATTGATATCAACGGCCTGCTCCTGAGTGTGCGAAAAGCGGAGGAGTAAAACCCTTAATTTTAGCGGGGGAGCCAGTTTCAAAACGTTCAATTTTGTTCGAGATCAAGAAAGACGAAAATTTTAACCGCAGGAATATATTTAATATTTCGAGGATTAGAATTTTAGTCTGACGTAGAGATCGGGCAAAAGGGGGCGTTTTGAAATTGGCTCAGGAGGGAAATCATGTTCTATATTGTAGCAGTGGTACTGATCGGCCTCTTTCTGGCAAGCGCCATCCGAGTCCTGAGAGAATACGAACGCGGCGTGATCTTCCGGCTCGGCCGCTTGATCAAAACCAAAGGTCCCGGTCTGATCATTCTGATCCCCGTCATTGACAAGATGGTGAAGGTCAGCCTTCGGCTCGTGGCCATGGACGTGCCGAGCCAGGACGTCATCACCCGGGACAATGTCTCCGTCAAGGTGAATGCCGTGGTCTATTTCCGGGTCATGGATCCCAACAACGCCACGGTTGAGGTGGAAAACTACCTCTTTGCCACGTCACAGCTGGCTCAAACCACGCTTCGAAGCGTATGCGGCCAGGTGGAACTGGATGAACTTCTGGCCGAGCGGGACAAAATCAACACCCAGCTTCAGAATATCCTGGACAAACACACGGACCCCTGGGGCATCAAAGTGTCCACCGTGGAAGTCAAACACATTGATCTTCCCCAGGAAATGCAGCGGGCCATGGCCAGGCAGGCGGAAGCGGAGCGGGAACGACGGGCCAAGGTTATTAACGCGGAAGGGGAATACCAGGCCGCCAACCGGCTGGCGGATGCTGCGGAGATTATTCAGAAATACCCCGAGGCCCTTCAGTTAAGGTATCTGCAGACCGTGAAAGAAATATCCGCGGAAAGCAATTCTACCACGCTTTTCCCCCTCCCCATCGATCTCTTGACGCCCTTTATCAAGAAAGAATAGGAAAAAGAGTACCCTGTCTTGCATTTTTCAGGCCGGATGTGCTAAAAGGTTTCGTCACCGGGCTATAAACAGCTTATCAGATTAAAAAAATTAGGAGAGAATGGAAAAATGACAGAAGAGACCAAAGAAGAAACCAAACCCAAGGTGCCGGAATTCAAGAAACCCCTGGTCAAAATGACGGTTGTGGAGTTAAAAGAGGTGGCCAAGGAGATTCCCGGTGCCGTGGGGGTCACCTCCATGTTAAAAGCCGATTTGCTTTCCCTCATCAAAGAATATTACGGCATTGAAGACGAGGTTGTTGAAAAGAAGAAAAAAGGCAAGAAAGTCAAAGCCAAGGCAAGCGTTAAGGAACTGAAAGCCAAGATCGTCGAACTGGGGGCCAAAAAAACAGAAGTCCGTAAGACAGGTGACCCCAAACAGATCAACATCCTTCGAAGGCGGCTCAATCGCCTGAAAAAACAGACCCGAAAGGCCGCCGCGGTCTGATATTCATCGGTATTGAGCAGGAAGGGGACGACCCCCCATATAGAGGTAAAGGATTGTCTAAAACCGTGGCAATTGTACCCGCTGCCGGTGCCGGGGTCCGAATGGGTGGCGATCGTGCCAAACAATACCTTCATCTGGAAGACCGGCCCATCCTGGCGGTGACCCTGGAAGCCCTTCAGAAGTGCACCATCCTCGATGCCATTGTGCTGGTCGTACCATCAAAAGATGTGCGGTACTGCCAAAAAGAGATCGTTGAAAAATTCCGTATTTTCAAGGTCAAAAAAGTGGTTCCGGGGGGTGAACGGAGGCAGGACTCGGTCCGAATGGGTCTTGAAGCCTTAAATGACCGTTATGATCTGGTCTTGATTCACGACGGGGTCCGCCCCATGGTCGAACCGAACCTGGTGAAAACGGTCATCCAGACCGCTTTGCGGCACCGTGCCGCGATCGCCGCTCTTCCCGCCAAGGAAACTGTCAAAGCGGTAAACGAAGGTCACCAGGTGACCGCCACCTATGACCGGACGAAGGTCTGGATGGTTCAAACACCTCAGGCTTTCCATTATGAAGACATCCTGAAAGCCCACCGGGAAGCCCTGACAGAAGGGCTTAACGACGCCACTGACGACGCCTTTCTGGTTGAAAAAATGGGCATACCGGTCAGTGTGGTGCCAGGGTCGGAAAGAAACATCAAAGTCACCACACCCCATGACCTGGCGCTGGCACAATTTCTATTGCGACTGGAGCATTCCGACTGAAAAACCATGGACATCAGAATCGGTACCCGGGGCAGCAAACTGGCCCTCAGACAGAGCGAGTGGATCAAGGAACAACTGGAAATGCATCACTCCGGTATTCGCGTTGATCTGGTAAAAATAAAAACGACCGGGGACAAAATCCTTGACACCCCATTGAGCAAAATCGGTGGTAAAGGACTTTTTGTCAAGGAGATTGAAGAGGCGCTTCTTGAAAGCCGGGTCGATGTGGCGGTTCACAGCATGAAGGATGTGCCCGCGCAATTGCCAAAGGAGCTGATGCTTTCCACTTTCCCTCCGCGGGAAGATCCTTCGGACGCCCTCATTGCCGAAGGAGAGTGCCGTTTGGATCAATTGCCGAAAGGCGCCAAAGTAGGGACCAGCAGCCTGAGGCGAGGGGCACAACTGCTTCATTTCCGACCGGACCTGAAACTGGTTCCGCTCCGGGGAAACGTGGACACACGGCTTAACAAGCTGAAATCAGAGAATCTCCAGGCCATAATACTGGCAACCGCCGGCCTCAACCGTCTGGGGTTATCCAACGTGATCACCCAGACCATCCCCTTTCACCAGTTGCTGCCGGCCGTGGGTCAGGGAGCGCTGGGGCTTGAAGTGAGACGTGGGGATCAGGGGACCATTGACCTGCTCGATTTTTTGAACCATGAGGATACCCAAACCGCGGTGGCCGCTGAAAGGGCTTTTCTGAAAACCCTCGAAGGCGGTTGTCAGGTGCCCATCGCCGGATTTGCCCGCGTCAACGGGGACACCCTTTCCTTTGAGGGCCTGGTGGCGGAACTGGATGGGTCAAGGATTTATAAGGAAACCGTGACCGGTAGTCGGGATGAGGCGAAAACAATAGGAATTGAAGCGGCTCAGACGCTTCTGGCCTCTGGCGCGGGCGACGTCCTGAGAAGGCTTTATGAGGAATCTGATGGATAGGCAGGACGTAAAACAGGGAAAAGTATATCTGATCGGGGCCGGGCCCGGAGATCCGGGGTTAATGACCCTCAAGGGGAAAGACATCCTCTCTGAAGCGGATGTGATTATTTACGACTATCTGGCCAACAAGCTCTTCCTTGAATATGCAAAGCCCCAGGCTGAATTGATCTATGTGGGGAAAAAGGGCGGCGACCACACCATGGGTCAGGCCGAAATCAACTGGTTGATCGTTGAAAAATCCAAATCGGGTAAAAGCGTTGCCCGGCTCAAGGGCGGCGACCCCTTTATTTTCGGCCGGGGGGGCGAAGAGGCCCAGGAGCTGGTGGCGGACGGAGTGCCCTTCGAGGTAGTGCCGGGCATTACATCGGCCATTTCGGTGCCCGCCTATGCCGGCATTCCCCTGACACATCGGGATCACACCGCCACAGTGGCCTTCGTCACGGGGCATGAAGATCCCCTGAAGGAAGAATCCAACATCCAGTGGAAGAAACTGGCCACGGGGGTGGGAACCATTGTGTTTCTCATGGGCGTGGGCAACCTGAAAAAAATCGCCGAAAATCTGATGCGCCACGGTCGATTACTGGATACACCTGTGGCGGTCATCCGCAGGGGCACGGTGGCGGAACAGGAGACCATTTCCGGCAACCTTAAGAACATCGCGGAGCGGGTGGAAAATGCGGGATTGCGCCCACCGGCCATCATTGTCGTGGGGGATGTGGTGGGGTTGCGGGATGAATTGAACTGGTTTGAAACCAAACCGCTCTTCGGCAAACGGATTGTGGTCACCAGAGCCCGGGAACAGGCCAGTGGCTTCCTCAAGAAACTCTCCTCACTCGGCGCGGAATGCATTCAGTTTCCCACCATCGAAATCATTCCCCCCGACAGCTGGGATCCTCTTGACACATCTATTTCAAACCTGGAATCCTACCAGTGGTTGTTGTTCACCTCGGTCAACGGGGTAAAATATTTCCTTCAGAGACTCCATTTTCTCGGAAAAGATGTCCGGGATCTCAAAGGGATCAAGATCGGCGCCATCGGACCCAAAACCGCGGACCAATGGCGTCAACTGGGAATCTTGCCGGACCTTATACCTGATGAATACCGGGCCGAAGCGGTGGTGGAATCCTTCAAGAAATGGGATACCAAAGGAGTTCGCATTCTCATCCCCAGAGCCGCAAAGGCCAGAGAGGTCCTGCCCGAACAATTGCGGAAGATGGGCGCCCGGGTAGACGTGGTGGATGCTTACAAAACCGTTAGCCCAACGGGTGATACCGCCGGGGTTCGGGACATGCTGGAAAAGGGAACCATTCATATGGTCACCTTCACCAGTTCCTCAACGGTCACCAATTTTGCCAAAATGTTTACTTCTGAGAAACAGCGGTTGACGGAAGAATGGATGAAACGGGTTAAGGTGGCCTGCATCGGACCCATCACGGCGGACACCGCCAGGGAACACGGATTTTTCGTGGATCTTATGCCCGCAGACTATACCATCGAGGCCCTGACCCGGGCCATCACGGATTTCTTTGGGGCCTGATCTCTGATTGCCATCTGTCTCATAACCCCTGATTGAAATCAATGACATATTTAAGCGTTTTTCCACTGAGGATATCCGGCATTAATTCCGCAGCCCTCTGGGGGGGAATGATCTCCTCAATCAACTTTTCAAACGAACCCGCCTTTTTCCCAATCAGGGTAAGGCTGTCCCCCATGTGTTTTCTCGTTAATCCATATGCCCCTGAAAGTGTCATCTCTCTATAGTGCATAAGGTTTAACAGGTCCGTTTCAATTGTCTTATTTTTTGTCAGCCCTCCGAAAAAGGAGAGTCGCCCTCCTTTTGCCAGTTTTGTCATGCACATGCTGAAAGCTGCAGGATCAGCGCACGCGTTTAGTGCCATGTCAAAATCGCTTTCGGTGGTTTCCTTCTGAAGTCTGATGTTTTCAGCCCTCTGAAATGCCCCTGACCGAAAAATCTTTTTTTCATCCTTTTCGATCACAAGAGGAACAACCCCCATCTCCCGACATGCCAGAGCCGAGATCAAGCCCACGCTCCCCCCACCATATATAATGATCCGCTCCCCCTTTCGAGGATAAAGGCGCTCCAGGGCGTTGAGTACGCACCCGGTTGGTTCCGCCAGCGTTGCCACATGGGAGGGAATATCAGCATCAACCGGAATCAGGGCTTCCTTTGGCACAATGACATGGTCTTGGAAACCGCCGTCATGCTGAAAACCCATAATTTTCATCTGCTCACAAAGATTCTCCCGTCCACTCAGGCAATAAGCACACCGACCACAGATGCTTCCGGGCCATATGGCGAACCTCATGCCATTCTCATCCGAAGCGATGAGTTCATGCCCCAAAACCCTCGGCAGGACCAGATCCCGGTGACCCTCATTCCACATCTTGGCATCTGTCCGGCAGATGGCACAGTATTGTACATTCAGAAGCCGAAACCCCTCTTCGGGATCAACCTTTCCCGCCTCCTTCATTTCCAACTTTTTCAATCCGGTCAGCAGCAGCCTCATTTTCTTAATTGGTCCCCACCTTTGTAAGCGCCCACAATCTTCTGGCGCCCTTTTTCGGGTCTCGATTCTGGATCTTCACCCAATTCAGAAGCGTATTAAAAGCCGACCCCTCTTTCAGTACCGAACATGCCTTGATGACACCTTCTTTGATGGAATCAGCACTTCCCGCCACATAGAATATCAACCCGGCATTCAGCGCCGCCGCCTCAAAACGGGCCCCGTTTCTCTCACCTCGCAGCAATGCTACAAAATCTCTGGCTTCCCGATCCATATCCGGAACAGGTGCAAGGTCGGATGGATTGCTGGTCGTGAGGCCATAATCTTCCGGACGGAAATCATATCCCTTTATCTCACCGTCTTCCTTCAATTCCGCGCAATAGGTCCTGCCGCAGACAGATGCTTCATCCATGCCCTTTTCGGAATTGTCGATGCTGCCATAAAAGACCAGAGCCCTCTCATATCCAATGGCTTTCATCACCCTGACGACCGGTATGATCATCTCCTTTGAATAAACACCCCTGACCCCTATTCTCGGCATGGCAGGGTTTGCGAGAGAAGCGGCGATGTTAAGAGTTGAGCCAAAATAGATATTGGAAAGGATCCTTCCAAGGGCCTGGGGATGAATCTCGGAGCTCATACCGTTAAACAGCCCGATCCCGGCCTGGTTAATACTCTCGGCAACCACATCCGCACTGCACTCCACGTCAATCCCCAGGATCTCAGCCATGTCAACGGTCCCGCATACGGAGGTTATTGCCCGAGCCCCATGCCTGGCCATTCGAATGCCGCCTGAAGCCGCAATGATGGATGCTGCCGTACTGATGTTGAAAGTCTTAAAGGTATCCATGCCTGTGCCGCAGTTTTCAACAATGGGCCTGGGATCATCTGAAACGACTTTTACGGTGTCAAGCTCGTAAATAGCCTCCCAGCTTCCCGCCACCTCCTCTTCTGTTTCACCTTTAGCGGTCATAGCCGCCAGGAATGCTCCCTGCTGCATGTCCGTTGTTTCATTTTTGAGGATCGTGTAAAAGGCGCCTTTCGCTTCCTCCCTGGACAGATCCTCTTTTTGAACCAGACGTGTTATCAAACCCCCGAATTCCCTGTTCACTGCTGTTTGCATGACTCCTCCTTTTTCTTGGTTCAGTCTCATTCTGAACAAAGGGTCATCAAGACCATGGGAAATAATGATTTACCCGAGAAAAGGAAACAAGAATATGCAATTGATTTCAGGGAAGAAACAGATACCAGGATGAAATATCTTGGGGGGAAAAGCTTGCTGTTTGACATGCCCGGATGCATACACTTATATCCTTTTGGTCATTAATAATGGTTTTGATGACCACAAAAGATATGGATAGCATCCAGCTGGGTTATCCGAAATATTTTCAACAAACAGGCAGGCTTTCTGGCTTAAGGATCAATCTACTGACCGCGCCTTCCCGGTCTCCCAGTGGCATATTGCGGCTTTCGTCCCCTTACACAGCAATGGCTGGTTCGCGATGGATTCTAACCATCTTTCCTTTTAACATCACATGATCAGTTCTATCTGCTCATGCGATACACCTGTGTCAGGGTGAAAGATATATGCTGAAAGAAAAAATGTCAATTCAAATTAATTTTCTATTTTCCAGCATCTTGCGATCTATTTTCGATGAGTTGGTTACTGAAACATATCGACAGGACAGGGAGTCGGTAAAGAATAGTTGGGGCGGCCATTGTCAGGATCATTGCAGCGTTACACGGCAATATCCGGACAACCTATGCCACAGCCGCCTGAATTTTTTCAAAGTCGAGGATAAGAGAAATGTCGCCGTTTTCCATGATGCCCACGCCCGCAAAAAGCCCTGTCTTGGCCAGCAGTTCTCCCAGGGGAATGGCCATGAGCGGCATATTACCGATAATCGCGTCCGCCGCAATTCCAAAACCTTCATTTTCGGACAATGGCATGTGGGAAGTCACAGACTGCCGCAGCCTGATGATATGGCCTTTACCCGTACTTCCCGCATCCATTCGCAACAGGCTCCTGAGATCACAGAATTGTTCAACCTTTTCGGAAGATTTCAAATCCCCATTTTCAATGGATTCCACATGGGATGTGGGAATAGCCAGGATATAATTGCCCAGCCTGAACAGAACCGCATAGATAATGGAAAGAGAAAGGGGCAGGCTCATGATAAACCGGGTCCCTTTGGAAGGCTCCGATTGAATTTTCATGTTGCCGCCCAGATATTCAATGGCCTGAGCAATGACATTCATACCGATCCCTCTTCCCGCCAACTGGGTCGTCTCTCCGGCGGATGAAAAGTCCGGTCGACAAATAATGCTCAGTAGTTTCTCGTTTGAAAGCGCGTTTATCTCCTCATGGCCCATGCCCATCTTGTCTTTGAGGTACGCGCTGATGGCCTCGCGGTCAAGACCCCGGCCATCGTCACGGATCGTCAGTATCAGTTGATCCCCACGCCTGTCGGCTTCCAGAACAATTTTTCCCTCCCGGGCCTTACCGGATTTTTCCCGTTCATCCGGTGGCTCAATACCGTGGGCCACAGCGTTGCGCAACAGGTGCATAAACGGTTCTCTCAGGCGATCCATCAATCCGATATCCACCTCAATTTCGCCCCCCACAATTTCAAGCGTCACATCCCGGTTATAGGATTTCGCCAGATCGCGAACAGTCTTTACAAACAGCTCCCCAAAATCCTGAACGGGCATCAGCCTGAGCTGGGCCAACTGGAAATAGAGGCCTTTGAGCATGGAAATGTAATGATTAATCCAGCTTCCAAGACCTGCAGATATCTGATCCTGCGTCAGAGGGGGAAGCGTCTTTTCCAGCAGCATGATTTCCTGGGAGCGGGCCAGAAGCGATTCGATCAAAGCATAATCCACCCGTATGCGATCAATTTTCCCTGGCGCTGCAGGCAACCGGATCTCAGGCGCCGCCCGATCGACCAAATCCTCTGGGTCTTTTGCCAGATTTTCAGAAATCGACCGCCGTCTTTCCAGGTCCTCCGGCTCGCTGATCTTACCCTTGCCTGCCACAAAAGCCTTGAGCAGGTCTATGCCGTCAAAAAGTAATTGAACGATCCGCTCATCAGGAATCTTGGTACCGTCCTGAAATAATTTGCACCAGGACTCCATGGCATGACAGAAAGTGGCCAGATCCGTCATGCTGAGAGCTCTGGCCATTCCCTTCACGGAATGGATTTTGCCGTGTATGTCACTCCACAACTGCTGGTCTTGAAGGTCCTTTTCCACTCTGATCAAAACAGCGTCCAGCTCTTCAAGATACTTGCTCGATTCCTGGATGAAAATTTTCTGGTATTTATCAAGTTCCATTGGCCAACCCTGCCAGCTTCTTCCAGATCCCGTCGGGCGTCATCAACTTCACCGTATCCCCTCG
Organism: uncultured Desulfobacteraceae bacterium; assembly: GCA_964588535.1. Taxonomy (GTDB): domain Bacteria; phylum Desulfobacterota; class DSM-4660; order Desulfatiglandales; family Desulfatiglandaceae; genus NaphS2. Next base: position 14,756 of record CAZPQA010000021.1, on the reverse strand, counting down.
TTCATTAAAAACAACCCCGGTCCCGCCGTTGTCTTCAACCCACTTGATGCCCACGATCCTGTCCGGAATCAAACCCACCTTTTCAGCATTCCACTTCAGCAAAATGATATAGGGATCATCATGCGGCGTTGAGACCTCTTTTTCCATGAGGCGACCCATATCAATCACATCAAATAAGTCGCCCCTGTAGTATATAAGGCCTTCGTAGCAGCTCGGCATGAGCGGCACGGGTACAATGTTTACATTATCCGCGATGCGGTATATGTATTTGGCCTCAATGCCGACATAATGCCCGGCCGCCTCGAAAATAAAGATATCCATGCCTTTTTAATCCCCGCGAAGCCTGAAGCGCCGCTGAGATGCCATCATCCTCTCTGAAAGCGTATTTAAAGACTGCATCAACTCCACAATCTTCTGCATCCCTTCTTTCTGATTTCTGGTCCCAACGGTGGTCTTCTGGGTGGAGACGAAATTTTGCTGGGCCAGTCTTGAAAGTGCCTCAAAATGACTGAGCAGCCCCCGTATTTCTTTAACCTGCTTTAGCGTTACTTTTTCCACCGCTTTCACCTCGGAGGAAATTTCCTTAACACCGGATACCATCTCCCTGAAGGTTCCAACCATGCCCCCAATAATGCCCCGCCCTTTCCCCACATCTTCTTCGCTTTTCCTGAGCGCCCCAATCACCGCTTTGTTGTCTTGAAATATATCATCTACGATCTTCCCGATCTCCTGGGAGGACTGTTTAGAGTTTTCCGCCATGCTCCGTATCTCGTTGGCCACCAATGCAAACCCTTTCCCCATTTCACCGGCCCGGGTGGCCTCAATGGAGGCGTTCAGGGAAAGCAGTTCTGTTTTCTGGGCGACCTCGTCCATGACATGCATTACCATCCGGATCTTCTCCACCTTGTTGCTCAGCCGATAAATGGGTTTCGTGTTTTCCACGATCTGTTTGAGCACACTGTCAAGATACCCTAACGTTTGTCGGGCCTTGGTCTCGCCGGTTGCCGTCTTAACCAGTGCATTATTGATTTTCGAAACCGTCTGGGCCGACTGCCGGCCCGCCGCATCCATCTGATCAAGGCTGTTGTTAATAATCAGAGACGTCTTCTGAACAATCACGGTCTGTTGCTCCGACCCCTTGGCAATGGCCATGGCCGATTCGTCTATTTCCTCACTGCTGGCAAGCACCTTTTCCGAAAGGCTGCTGAGGGTCCTGTTGGTTTCCTCCATTTTAGCAGCCACATCCTTAATATCCGAAATCATCTCTCTGAGATCCTTCACCATGGAAGCGAATACTTCTTCCAGATCCCGAATTTCATCTTGACTCAACAACGGGATATCTTTTGAAAGGTCCCCGCGACTGATCTCCCTGGCCACGGCACTCAAGCTGTTCAACCGGCGAACGATGGACCTTGAAAAATAGCCCCCGAAAACAGCACCGGCTGCCAGGGCAAGTGCAACGGAAATAGTCTGTGCCGTATAATAATCATCGGTCAACCGGTTAATGACAGCAATAACCATCATCAGCAGCAGGAGCAAAACAAGGAAGCTTAAAATAAGTTTATTTCTGATGCTTGTTCGACTCATGGGTTTATATCCTCCATTGTCAAGACCCATCCATCCAGGTCATCGCCTATTCTGAGAATTGACACCACCAGTTTTAATTCCCGAGAACCACACTTCAGGTGAAGCCTACGTCGCCTTAAATTAAGGTTTTTGGCCACCTCCTTTAAAGCCTCCACCAGCCGACCCCGTCCTTCCTGAGGAAAAACAGCGGTAACCCTGAGATTCAGCACACCTTCAAGGGGCTTGTTGAGGAGTTCAAGGGCCATGGCATTGGCGCTCATCACCCGTGCATCCCGATCCACCACCAGAACACCGATGCCGACACTGTCAAAAACCGCCCTTTGAAACTTCATTTCCTTAACCAGCTCAACTGTGGCCTGACGGGGATACAGATTCCCAGGTTCAAGTAGTTGTTCACTTTCTGATTCGACGGTGCCATAATCCTCAAGGTTGTCAAGGAGGCCACTAATGTATTCTGTCATCTCCTCCAGGGGCCCTTTTACAACACAGTAATTCGCACCGATATTTTTGATATCATCCATCTGTTCAATAAGGGTGCCTGAAACCGCAATAATTGTCAGCTGACCCGCTTGAAATTTGCTGCGCGCAAATTTGATCAGTTGCAATCCATCTATTTTGGGCATGATGAGATCGGCAAAAAGAATATCAAAAGTCCCTTCTTCCAGCTTTGAAATCCCTTCTTTTCCATCATAGGCCTTAATGACGTCATAACCCTTATTTTCAAGAAGTTCTGTAAGAAATTCCACAAAGAAAAAATCGTTATCCACAACCAGGGCCTTCTTTGCCATGGCCAACACCTCCTGATGCACCCATCATCAATTAATACAAACTCTTCTTACCTCACCCATATCCGTTAATCCTGAAAAGGCTTTCACGATGCCGTCCTGCTTGAGCGTTGCCATCCCCTGGCCGGCGCTGGTTTTGAAAATTTCCTCTGAGGTCGCCTTCTTTTTGATCAGCGCCTTTATCTCCGGCGTGCCCTCCAGCAGTTCGTGTATGCCCATACGCCCTTTATACCCGGTTCCGGAACAGGCATCGCACTTCCAGGGACGGTACAGGGTCAAACCAGGCGTATATTCAATGCCGGTTTTCTCGAAGGCAGCGCTGCCGTATTCAGATATAATTTCCTCAAATTCCTCCCTGGACGGGTGGTATTTTTTCTTGCATTTCGGGCACAGTCTTCGAAGCAGCCGCTGGGCCAGAACGCCCAGCAGGGAGTCGGAAAAATTCAGGGGATTCAATCCCATATCCAGCAGACGGGTGACGGTCTCGGGGGCGCTGTTGGTATGCAGCGTTGAAAACACCAAGTGACCGGTCAGAGATGCTTCAATTCCGATGGACGCTGTTTCAAAATCGCGCATCTCCCCGATCATAATCACATCCGGATCAGCCCTTAAAAAAGACCTCATGATTCTCGCAAAATCAAGACCAATTTTGGGTTTTGCCTCCACCTGCCTGAGCCCTACCTGAGTGATCTCCACCGGGTCTTCAGCCGTCCAGATTTTAACGCCGGGCTTGTTGATGAGACCCAGAGCGGAATGCAGCGTCGTGGTTTTACCGGAACCCGTTGGCCCCACCACCAGGATCATGCCGTAGGGCTGGTCGAGAATCTGTTCCATGACTTTCATGTTCCGCTCGTTCAACCCCATGTCGGAGAAAGCCATGGCGCCGACACCGGCCAGCACCCTCAGAACCGCATCTTCACGACCGCCCGCTGTGGGAATGGTGGCCAGGCGAAGCTCAAAGGGCTTTATGCCTTTGCGCCTGAATTTAATTTTTCCGTCCTGGGGCAGTCGCCTTTCGGCGATATCAATGCCCGCCATGATTTTCAGCCGGGAAAGGATCCCCCGGGCCATATGCTCGGGGACATGGGCGTATTCCTGGCAGACACCGTCCAATCGAAAACGGATGCCGGTTTTCCGGGTCTCAGGCGATGGCTCAATATGGACGTCCGATGCATTATTCCGGTAGGCATCGATGATGACCTGGTCCACCAGCCGAACGACCTGGCTTGATTCCTCGTTCAGAAGATCTTCTTCCGCCTCCAGAAGATCCTCTTCTTCCTCTTCAAAATCGATATCGGGGATCATATCCAATTCGGAAATCATGCCTTCCGCGGAAGATTCGGCTTTCCTGTCAAAAAAATGAAGAACGTACTTTTCAATGTCCTCCCTGATCCCTACGGAAAAGACAATTTTGGTGGTTTTGGTCAAACCCCGTATCTGACCCGTTTTTCTCAGGTCTCCAGGGTCATCGATAAGAATTTCCACCCTATTTCTTCCCCAGCTCATGGGAACCCACGAATCGTGCAGCAGAAACGATTTTTTCAAATTGCCAATGAGCTCCACAGGGACCTCAGCTTTAGGGTCAAAAGATCGGAAGGGACACTTATAATACAGGGAGAGGGACTTTCCGACCTCGTTTTTTGGAATATTGAATTGTTTAGTCAATAGATGTTCCACACTCTGTTGGGTCTTTTTGGAAAGTGACAGCGCCGTTCGAAGCTGATCGTGAGTCACCATTTTTTTTAGAAGCAGGTAATCATACCTGGAACCTGAATACAATTTCGAAACAATCTGGTTGGTCTTCTGTTCAATCTTTTTGTTCTTAGGGTCCGCTTCCAAAGCCGCTTTATACATGTCCAGTGCGAGATCCTCGTGCCCCCGTCTTTCATTCTCAAGCCCCAGAACGAACTTGATCTGAGCAATCCGCAAATCACTCAACCGCAATCCATGAACAATCTCATCAATTCTTCGGATAATCTTTGAGGGCGAATGGGTCTTTGAAAGACAGGCCACCATACCGGGAACGATTCTCGAAGGCAGACAATCGGTCTTCAGAAGACTTTCATACTCAACCACTGCTTTATCCAACAGCCCCAGTTCCTTGAGAGATAAGGCCCGCTGCAGAATTTCTTCAAAGCCGTTGCGGGCTGGTGTATTGTCTTTGGCCGAAAATCCGGTAGCCACCGTTTTTAAATTATCCATAATCTTCATCACCCATTAATCAATTGAACCACAACCGAGTCAGGAAAATAATCAACAATATTCAAGCACCCATAATCTTGTTGAATATTGAAAATTCTGCTCAGATCAAGCCCCAATGCATGCGACAGGATAACCCGGTTAACCCCCCCATGGGCCACAATAACAATGTCTTTTCCGGCTTCTTCAGCACGTATTCTCTCAAAAGTCGGTATGACCCTGTCCGACAACCGGGAAATCGATTCGCCACCCCCCGGACATGCATAATGGGCAGGATCTTTTTTCCTTTTTTCCACTTCCTCCGGGTACTCTTTGATAATTTTTCCCAGGGTGTACCCTTCCCAGTCACCGAAATACATTTCTCGAAGGTCCGGCAGAAAGTGAACCGGCACATTATGATAGCAGCCGATCTGACGAGCGCCGGTCACGGCTCGCTTAAGATCGCTGGCATAAATGGCGCCGGGTTCGGCCATACGCAATCGTTCAGCCACCCTGTCCAACTGAAGCAGACCGGTCTCCGTCAAATCCACATCCGTATGGCCATATATGGGAATTTCTTCATGGCCCTTTACCTGGCCATGCCTGACCAGGTAGATTCTATTTGTTCTTTCCATTTTTTGGATCATAGAATTTCATATTTCTCGTGTCAACGAATAACAGGGGGCAGTTGTCAGGGGGCAGGGTGCAGGATGAAATTCGAAGCCGATTTTTCTGCACCCTGATAACTGCACCCTTATTTTTAATATCAGGGTTTATTCATTGGAACGAATAGTGTATATTGCGGGCGCTTAGGGTTCAAAATGGATAAATTGGAAGTAAGGGGAATAAGGCACGAACATCATGATTCAAAGCCGCAAAGACTGCTTCGGAATACTGGACAATGTCTTTCCCATGGGAAATGAAGGCCTCAGGGAAATCGTGCCTGAATGCTTTAAATGCTCTGAAAGAAAAGAATGCTTGCAGACTGCACTGCAAACGGAACAGGGATTTGAACTGAGAAGCGAGGCACTGGATCGATCGTCTTCAGGAGGGCTTATGGGCAGTCTGAAACGCTGGTCCAACAAAAAAGCGCTTTCAAAACGTCAGAAGGGGCAAAAGGGAGCGAGAAAGTGAGCGTTCTGCTTAGCTGTCCTTACTGCAGCTTTTCAAAAAAACTCTCTGAGAAAAAAATCCCCGCCGCCGCTAAAATGGCCATCTGCCCTCGCTGCCATCAAAAGTTCCCACTCTCACGCCGGAAAGAACCTGACGTCGTGCCACAGGAAAAATCGCCTGAAATGCTCGAATCAGGCATTTTGAAACCGCCGCTCAATTCTGATGCCGAAACGGATGGCACCCCTTGGGAGAGAAGAAACGACCTGGGACTTTTAAGCGCCATTTTTCTGACCTTTAAGGAAGTGCTTTTTCAACCCGGTGCTCTATTTAAGGCCCGGAGCCACCCGGAAGGCCTCAAAGAGCCTCTCGCCTTTGGTCTATTGATCGGCGGTTTTGGGGATATGCTGGCTTTTTTCTGGCCTTTCCTCTTGTTTTCATTGGGGCTTTTACCGTTTGGTGATTCTGTTTTGAGGCACCTGAACGGCATCTGGATATTCCTCACCCTCATGGTGGGGATCCCGCTGGCGGTCGTCTTGAATATGATTTTTTACAGCGGCATCCTCCATTTGATGTTGCTGATTGTAAGGGGAGGAAAAGAAGGATATAAATCCACTTTCAGGGTGGTCGCCTACTCCCAGGCGGCGCTGGCATGGAATATCATACCCTTTATGGGCAGTTGGATCGCAACCGTATGGAAACTGGTCATTCAGGTTATCGGGCTTCATGAAATCCATCACATTTCCTACACCAGGGTCATTGTGGCGTTCTTACTGCCGGTTCTCATTTTTCTTGTGTTGATCATTATCGCCCTGGGCCCCCTGCTGGTGCTTCTCTTTTAATTCCGGGGACACAAAACTAAATTATTGACAACCAATCACCACATTATCATCTGAGGAAATTAATAATTTAGTATTGTGTCCCCGGAATTTTTTTTGGAATTTTTACAACTCTAAAATGTAAGGAAACGGATTTTGACCCGAAAAATTAATTACGAAAATGTTTTAAATACTGAACAGCTGGAAGCGGTGATGACCCTTTCAGGACCGGTCCTCGTCATCGCAGGGGCGGGAAGTGGAAAAACCAGAACTTTGATTTATCGGGTGGCCCGTCTCGTGGAAACCGGCATCCCCCCCGAAGCCATCCTCTTATTGACCTTTACCCGGAAAAGCGCCCAGGAAATGCTGGATCGAGCATCGGAATTGTCCGATAAAAGATGCCGATTCGTTTCCGGTGGCACATTTCATGCCCTGGCCTTCAAAGTCCTCAGGAACCATGCCAAAACCCTAGGTTACGACAACAGCTTCACCATCCTGGACCGATCGGACATGGAAGAGGTCCTCCGTACCCTGGTGCCCGATCTCAAGATGAATGGAAAGCCGGCCAGGTTTCCCAAACGGGGCACACTGGCCAATATCATCAGTAAAGCCGCCAATCTGGAGCAGCCGGTTGAAGAACTCATGCTGAACGAATACGGGCAGTTCATGGAAGTGGCGCCCCATATCCACACCCTTGGAAAACTTTATACCCATTACAAAAAGACCCATCAACTCATGGACTATGACGACCTCATCATCTGTTTCAGACAGCTTCTCATGGAAAACAGCACCGTTCGAAAAGAACTGAGTGAACGGTATGCCTATGTCATGGTTGATGAGTACCAGGACACCAACTGCATTCAGGCGGACATTGTAAAATGGCTGGCCCATGACCACAAAAATGTCATGGTGGTGGGCGATGATTCCCAGTCCATATATTCTTTTCGGGGCGCCAATTTCAGGAACATGCTCGATTTTCCGAAAACTTTTTCCAACACAAAAGTGATTAAACTGGAACAGAATTACCGGTCCACCCAGCCCATCCTGGCACTCACCAACGCGCTGATGGACTACGCCCAGGAAAAATACACCAAATGCCTTTTTACACAGAGAGAAGGCGGCGACAAACCAAAGGTTATCGACACCCATACAGAGCAGGAGCAGGCCACATATATTTCCAGATACCTGGCTAAGGCCACGGGGGAAGGGGCCAGCCTTCAGGAGTTCGCGGTTCTTTTTCGCGCGGCGTATCACTCTTTTGAACTGGAGGCCGAACTGACCCGACAGGGGATCCCTTATGTAAAGTACGGCGGTTTCAAATTCCTGGAGTCCGCCCATATCAAGGATTTTCTGGCCCACACGCGGGTGGTGGTGAACCCTGATGAAACCGTCAGCTGGCTTCGAATACTGAGGCTCGTCAAAAACATCGGGCAGGGGAAAAGCCAAAAAATCATCAAATGGATGAAAGACAACCGCATAGCCCCCCACGATCTCTCAAAGTGGCCTAAACTCGGGAAGAGGGAGAGCGGGCTTAAGCCGCTGGGGGCGCTTCTTGAACGGCTTTCAACCCAGCACCTGACGCCAGCGGAGGCGGTGATGCACGTCATGGCCTATTATATCCCGCTGCTCAGAGAACGTTACGACGACTACCCCAGGCGGGAAAAGGAATTGGAACAGCTTGCCCCCATGGCTGAACGTTATGGGAAACTCAGGGCGTTCCTGGACGATCTGGTCCTGGACCCGCCTGGAAGCTCAGAGGACATCGCCAAAGGGACCCAAAATGAGAAACTGACCCTGTCCACGGTTCATTCCGCCAAGGGGCTTGAATGGCCTGTGGTCTTTGTCATCTGGGCCATGGAAGGCAGATTCCCTTCCGCAAGGGCTTACAACAACCCCCAGGACCTGGAGGAAGAGAGACGTCTCATGTATGTGGCGACCACACGGGCCAAGGACAGGCTGATGATCTCTTATCCCGGGTCTGAAGTTCCCGCATGGTCCGGCTACAGCTCCGGTGGAGACGGGCTCTCCTCTTTCATCACATCTCTTCCCCCGGACGTCTATTTGCATGAATCGGGAAAAACAAGAAGATTTGGTACCCCTCGAAAACCAGCGTGGCACAAACAGAAAACAGCACAAACATTCAAAAGTTCATCGCAGTCGTTTTCCCAGGGCGACCGGGTCAGACACCCGGCCTTCGGCGCCGGGGTGGTTTCCAAATTCGTTTCCGACAACAAGGTTGAAGTATTGTTTAAGACGGCCGGAAAAAAGCTGCTGCACTTGTCGTACACCACCCTGGAAAAGATCTGATATTTTGAATTGACAAATTGGCAGGAATCCAGCAAATATGCCAAAAAAATAATAAACGGCATTTCATTGCAATCCTAACAGGCGACGTATGAAAACATTTCTTAAACCTGACAATAAAAATAACATGACCTATGAATCGGCAATTGGGTATCTCTTCAACCTTCAAAAATTCGGTATAAAATTTGGACTGTCCAAGACTGAAAACCTGCTGAAGACATTTGGAAATCCACACTCAGGCCAGAACTATATCCATATTGCCGGCACCAACGGCAAAGGCTCGGTGGCCACCTTTATGGGGTCAATCCTGCAAGAGGCAGGGTATCGGGTTGGCATGTATGTCTCACCCCACCTGGTTCGGTTTACAGAACGCTTCAAAATCAACGGTGAAGAAATCGCCCAGGAGAAAACCGTTGAATTGATTGACGAATTACAGAGTGCCTTCAACGCTGACGAACCGCCCACCTTTTTTGAAGCTGTCACGTCAATGGCGATACTCTATTTTGCGAGGGAAAAAACGGATATCACCATCATGGAAGTGGGCATGGGCGGACGGCTGGATGCCACCAATGTGATCACCCCTCTGGTGACCGGCATTACCAATATTTCCATGGAACACCAGGAATACCTGGGAGACCGGCTTTCCCATATTGCCCGGGAAAAGGCGGGGGTCATCAAGAAGGGGGTCGATGTGGTGACGGCCGTTACCCAGCCCCAAATCATGGAACAATTCAAGGCCGTTGCCGAAGAAAAGGGCGCCCCTTTCCGGCGGGTGGGCAGAGACGTGAAGTACCGCAGCACCCCGGCCGGCCTTCATTTTTTCGGCCAATCCCGCAACATCAAAGGCTTGCGGCTGGGGCTCAGGGGAATCCACCAGGCTCGCAACGCGGCCCTGGCCCTGGGCATGATGGAACGAATTGAAACAAAAGGATTTCCCCACTCAACGGATCAGATTCGGGAAGGCCTTAAAAAGGCTGAGTGGCCCGGACGAATGCAGGTTATCAGGGAGAATCCCACGATCCTCCTTGACGGCGCCCACAATGCCGCTGCGGTAAAGGCCCTGGCCCGGACCATTCGATCGGACTTCTCATACGATAGGATGATCCTGGTCATCGGCATCATGGCTGACAAAGATATCGGGGCGCTCCTTCGCGGCATCGTACCCATCAGCGATCAGGTACTCTACACGCGACCCGTTTATTCGAGAGCGGCGGACCCAAGTGTTCTAATGGAAAAAGCCCATCCCCTGAACATACCCGGTGAAATCGTCCCTTCTCTTGCCGAGGCGCTTAGAAGGGCAGAGGCGCTTGCCACCCCAAAAGATTTAATCGTTGTCTGCGGGTCCCTTTTTACCATTGGTGAAGCGTTGACCTGTTTTGATCCGATTCGCTACAAGCCTGATGAATTCAAATGACAGTAAACGTTTATCCAGAAATCATGAAAAGACATACAGCCACCGCGGTGGGAATTTCACCTTTGTTCCGGACCATTGGGCTGGCGTTATGGCTGAGTCTCTTTTTCATTTTGCCTTTTTTTGCCCAAGACAGCCTGGCAGTCAATCTTTCAGCCAAGGAAAAGGCCATTGAAAGCGATGATACCCCATGGGAAATCACAGCCGACAGCCTCAGCTATAACGAAAAGGAAGGCACTTACCATGCCAAAGATAATGTCGTTATCAAAAAAGCAGGTCAGGCCCTGTATACCCAATCGGCTGTTTTCAATACGAAAACCGGCGTCGCCACGGCCTCAGGAGGACTGAGAATCGAAACAGACGGTGATATCATTACCGGAAAGGAAGGGTCCTTCAACCTCAATACACAGACCGGTGAAATCATTGACGGAAGACTTTTCATGAAAGCAAACCATTACTATCTCAGCGGCAGTCAGATGCAGAAAACTGGGGAAAGCACCTATTTAATCAGTGACTGTACCATCACGACCTGCGACGGCAAAAACCCAGACTGGACCATCACGGGATCGGAAGTCAAGGTCACCATTGAAGGATACGGCACGGTAAAACATTCCGCCTTTCGAATTCGGGATCTCCCTGTTGTCTACATTCCCTACATGATTTTCCCGGCCAAAACCAAACGCCAGACCGGCCTGCTTCCCCCCAAACTGGGTTACTCCACGCTCAATGGCGCAGAGGTGCAGATCCCCTTTTACTGGGCCATTTCAGATCAGACCGATGCCACCTTTTACCAGCGTTACATGAGCAAACGGGGGTATATGCAGGGGGTGGAATTTAGATACGTTGAAAGCGAGAACTCAATGGGCATTTTGGAATTCGACATCCTTTCAGACAAGGAAAGTCCCAAAAATATGAGCGATGGCGATGCGCTGGACATCAGCCCCTATGCCCGAACCAACCAGACCCGTTACTGGTTGAGAGGACGGGCAGACCAGGACCTTCCCAAAGGGATTGTCGCCCGCCTTGACGGGGATTTTGTCAGCGATCAGGACTATCTCAGGGAGTTCGAGGAAAAGCTCTACGGTTTTGAAGTGCGGTCGAATCTGCAGGAAGAATCAAAGCGGCCGGTTCAGGAAAAACGTTCTCCTACGCGAAGGTCCGCCCTGAGGCTCAGCCGGGATGGAGAATCTTATACACTTCAAGGCATTGCCAGCTACTTTCAGCAGGTCGAAGATCCCGAAACCAAAAATCTCATGGAGCAGCCTATGGGGGGACTGAACTTTGACCTTCTTCAGGAACAATTCAAGGATTGGCCGGTGTTTTTTAATTTTGAAACCGATTACAATTATATCTGGAGCGATGAAGCCAACAGGGGACATGGACTCACCCTTTCTCCCCAGGTGAACTTCCCTTTCTGGCTGGGCCCCTACGTGGAATTTGAACCCTCTTTTCGCTATACCTACAATTCCCAGTGGATTGACAACAACCAGGGTGACAAAAGCCATCAGTATCAGTCCCTTTATGAAGCCAACGCCAGGCTGAGCACCAATGCGGAAAAATTCTTTGACGTCTCCCTGGGGAACGCCAATAAACTACGGCACAAGATCTCCCCCTCCGTTTATTACACTTACCAGGGATATAACAATAATGAAGAAGAATCTCCCTGGTTCAGCCCCATTGAGCAGGACGACTATGGAACCCCCTGGTACCTCACGTTTAACCCGGATGAAGGGAACCAGGACAGGAACCGGGTGACATTCTCCCTTGAAAACTTCCTGGACGCACGGATGGAGGACAAAAAGGGTAATGTCACCTACAACCAATGGGCTATTTTTCGTCTCAACCAGGGATATGATATCCAGAAGGAAAACAAGGAGGGTGAAGACAAACCGCTTACCCCCCTGAAGGCTGAGTTGATCGTAACGCCTTTTCCAAAACTGGACCTGAGGGGCAGCACCGGTTGGGATCACTACGAGAGCACCTTCACCCAGACAACCCTTTCCGGAGAATTCACCGTTAATAGATACGGCGGCAGACGCGACTACTATGAAATTAATTATCAGTACTACAAATACGAGGAAAACGACCAGGCCAACATCAATTTCCGAACCAATATAAACCTGGCCTATGGGTTTTCCGTGGGAGGATCACTGCAAAGGGACCTGGAAGTTGAAAAAAATATTTCCAGCGCCGGATGGCTCGGCTATGAGGGGCAATGCTGGGGCGTCAAACTGGGTGCCGGGAAAGAGAGCGGCGACACCACCTTTATCGTGGCCGTTCGCCTGGTGGGACTGGGGGCCGCGGGAAGCTGGTAAATCAGGTGTAAATGTTCTAAAAGAAAAGTTTATCCATAACCGTTCATAGGGCGCAGGGTGCAGTTGTCAGGGTGCAGAATAAAATTCGAAACTGGTTTTTTCTGCACCCTGCACCCTGACAACTGCACCCTAAACTTTGGCAGGGCCAGCCATACGGTCCAGAACCAGAACCAACATAAATCCCACCACCGCAAGACCGATAGCGAACGTCACCTCTCCGGTCCATTGAGTGGGAAGTATGTTTTCCTGAACCATTGGGATCACTTTCCCCCCACTGCCCACAATGCTCTCCAGGGTCTCTTTAAAGGGCCAGATTTTTCTCAAGGAGCCCAACATCAATCCTGTTAGAAACGCCACCATATAATCGTGGTATCTATGTAATAACCACCCCAGCAGGCGCGAA
>CAZPQA010000021.1:0-1745 GCA_964588535.1 uncultured Desulfobacteraceae bacterium | reverse complement strand
AAACGCCACCATATAATCGTGGTATCTATGTAATAACCACCCCAGCAGGCGCGAAAAAGCAGCCAACCCCACGCACGCCCCCGCCGCAACAATAAACAGAACCAGAAGGTTCCTTTCATTGACCGCTTCAAGGATATACTGGTATTTACCCATCAGCACCAGGATGAAGGAACCGGATATGCCGGGGAGAATCATGGCACAAATGGCAACAGCCCCTGAAATGAAAAGAAACCATGACGCATTGGGGGTAGCGCCGGGGACCATTCCCACCAGGAGGTAAATACCAACGAGACCCGCCAGCAGGCTGCACCAGGTCGGGAGCCGCCAGCTTTGTACGCGGTTGCTGACCGTCACCACCGATGCCAGGATCAACCCGAGAAAGAACGACCATATCAAAACAGGCTCGTTTTGCAGCAGCCAGGAAAGGGCTTTTGAAAGGCTGAAAATGGCCAGAAGTATTCCGCATCCCACGGCCAGGAGAAAACGCCAGTGTACATGGTCCAGAAAATCACGGATTTTCGCGGAAACGATCAGCTTCAGGCTTTTCAGATCAAATGACCGTATGGCATCGATGAGTTCTTCATAAATACCCAGAATAAAGGCCATGGTTCCGCCGGAAACACCCGGTACCACATCCGCCGCGCCCATGCAGAACCCTTTGGCGGTCAGGAGCAGGTACGCCCCGAAAGATCTGTTTTTATAAGATTGCATTGTACAATAAAGTTCCAGGGGGCCAATAGGGTTTCAGGGGGCCAATAGGGTTTCAGGGGTTAGACTAGCGCTATCCTTCCACAAAGCGATCATGCTGTCCATGGGCGCCTTGAAGTAGTCCGCCACAACATGGCATTTCGCCCGGAAAAGGAAAAAGACCGGGGTTGACAACTCTCGAAAATAGACTGTTTCAAAATTAGCCATGCCCTTGGCAACAATAAGATCCGCCTTCTCCACCAGTGACGCAAACTCTGGAGATACGTGACGCCAGTCAATACCGGCGCCGTCCGTACCGGTATCCATGGTTTCACCGAACATCCCGCTAATAGCGATTGATTCAAGTTCCACACCGGTCAAATCATTCAGTCCCGGCCCCCCCTTGACCACCAGCACGGTCCGACGGGCAAGATTTTGAATATATTGAAAGAGCGGAAAATCGAAAAAAATCTCGCCGGCATTGTCCGTCAGATACAGGACCAGGCCCGGTTCTTTCACCAGAAAATCCTGCAACCGATCTAAATCATCATGAAAATAGACCAGTTCGTTCCCGGCTTGTTCAGAAATACCGGCCATGGCATCGTCCATGGAACGAAAAAAGTCGAGGTTGTTTCCCAAAACCGCCAGGTTTGTCACGGACCGTAAATCATTCCTAACATGGTGTTTTACCTGTGCAAAAACCTCTTTTGCTCGTGCCATTTCAAGGAATTTCATTTTTTCGTAAGGATCATCGACGCCCGATACCCCTCGAATCTCTCTTAAAATCTCATTGGCGGTCTCCGGAGAAGACCAACCGCCTTTTTCCGCATCAGCCAGAATCTTTTTCGTTTCCGACCGGATGTGCTCCTGAAAAGTCAGCGCTTTGCCACCCACCATCCGGGTCACATCTTCTGACAATTCCGCAAGACAACTCGTACAGCGTGGATCGGGCTGAAGTGGTTTTGTTCGCGGATCAAATCTTATGTCGTTGGAAGAACCCAAAATTGCCACCCGAATAACACCCTTCATTTCCTTATGTATACACCCTAAAAACCAGT